>JBIIRW010000012.1:0-31661 GCA_044341385.1 Sediminibacterium sp.
CCCTGGTATACCAGTTCAATGTTTTTTTGTTTATTAATGTCAATATTGGACTCTAGTCGGACAGTTGGGCTGGTTGTTTTATTGACATAGTTACTCTTGGTATAGAAGAAATTGGTTGAATCTGTGTAAATATTTTGTCTTGTGGATCTAGAATTGCCAATTACGTTATACTTGGCAATATTGAAATGTCCATTGAATGTAATTTTTTTAGATTTATAACTTAGATAAGTTCCTCCTGTTCTTTGTCCATTGGTACCAGCGCTTAACCAAAGCTTTTGGTAGTAGCCAACGCGACCTTTTTTAGTCACAATATTAATGACACTTCCATCGTAAGTTGCATATTCGGGAGGGGGCGTTTGCATTAATTCTACTTTCTCCACCATATTGGCGGGTAAGCTTTCGAGTAATTCTGATAGCTGTTGCGCATTCAAGTTGGAAGGCTTTTCATCAATTAAAATGAGTGGCGCCTTTCCTTTTACAGTAATACTGCCATCTGGATTGGCGTTGACCATCGGCATATTTTTTAACATCTCAGCAGTGCTCGCGCCATTGCTTAATGGGCTTTCACCAACGTTGTATGTTAAAATACCATCTTTTTCTTCAATCAACTTTTTTTCTGAATACACCACTACTTCTTGTAACATGGCTGAAGAATCCTTCAGTTGAATTTCACTAAAATATATTTCATCTTTTTCTGCCCTCAGTAAAATACTGTCAATGGTAAATAAAGAAAATCCAATCGATTTTATATTTATTTGGTAATAATCAAAAGGAATTTTTTCAAATAAAAATTCGCCGTTTTTATCGGAGGTAATTATTTTATTATTTTTTGCATCTGATTTAGAATACAACATAACGGTTGATCCAGGAACGGGCTTTCCGTTTTTTGCATCTTGTATGGTTCCAGAAATGCCCCCTAATAGCGTTGGTTTAATTACATTTTGGCCAATTCCATAGGTGATTGATGACAGTATAAGTAGGAAGGTTAAAGTGTTTTTCATGCAGCGGTTCAAAACTAAACAATTATGGCATAAAAAAGGCTTCATTGTGATGAATGAAGCCTTTAATTACCTGTATATATGTATTATTTTAAAGATGCCAGGTCAATAACGAATCGATATTTGACATCTCCTTTAAGCATTCGATCATATGCCTCATTAATTTTTTGCATTGGAATTACTTCTATCTCGGACACTATATTATGTTCTGCACAATAGTCCAGCATCTCCTGTGTCTCCTTCATGCCTCCAATACATGAACCAATCACACTGCGTCTATTGGTCACTAATGAAAAAGGCTGCACTTTAGGTGATTCAATGGGTAAGCCCACTACCATTAATTTACCATCGATACCTAGTAAATTTAAATAGGCAGTATAGTCGTGATTTGCAGAAATGGCATCTAGTATAACATCAAAATAACTGTTATACTTGCTCATTGCTTCTTTATCAGTACTCACTAAAAAATGAGTAGCACCAAGTTTTTTAGCATCGGCTTCCTTTGATGGGGATGTGCTTATCACGGTAACCTCAGCGCCAAATGACACTGCAAATTTTACACCCATATGTCCTAGGCCGCCCAATCCAACCACTGCTACTTTCATTCCCTTTTTTACACCTGCATAAACCAATGGGGAATAGGTAGTAATTCCTGCACATAATAAGGGAGCCACTGCTGCTAATGGCAATGTAGGAGCTATTTTAAAAGTATAGTATTCGTCCACTACAATTTTAGTGGAATAGCCACCCATGGTAATTTTATCACTATTTCTTTCCTTGTTATTGTAAGTGCCAACAAAACCTTCTTCGCAATATTGTTCTAAATCTTGTGTACATGTTTTACAAGTTTTGCAACTATCTACCATTACGCCTACGCCAGCAAGATCGCCCACTTTAAATTTAGTTACATTAGTTCCTACAGATAAAACCTTGCCTACGATTTCGTGTCCGGGTACCATCGGATATTGTGATCCACCCCATTCGTTTTTCACTTGGTGTAAATCGCTATGACAAACGCCACAAAATAAAATATCTATTTGTACGTCATCGGGTCCTACTGCTCTTCTTTCAAAATGGTATGCTTCTAATGGGGTATTAGAAGACATTGCTGCGTAGGAATTAACTGGTATCATTTCTTTTTATTTAATGTTTATTAAAATTTACTAGATATGCTTATTCCAAATGTAGCAGGATCACCTAAATGAACTGCACCAAAATCATAGGCATAGGAGATATATTTTTGGTTAAATATATTTTTTGACCACAAAACAACACTCATTTTGTTTTTATTGATTCCAATATTGAAATTATTTATACAATAAGGGCTTTGTTTTATTTCGTTACTACTATCAAAATAGGTATTTCCAATAAACTTAGTTTCGCTTCTTATAAAACCACTCACTTTTGCATTGATAGTTTTACTGTATTGTATTGCAATTGCGTTGGAATTGTCTGGCGTAAATAATGGGCGCTTACCAGTTGCTTCAATTATGGCATTGGTGATACCTCCGTTATATTGGATCATGATACCTTTTGCAGGTGTGTACATAATTTCAGCTTCTACACCTTTGCTATTTAAGACGCCTGTATTTTTTATGATGGTAATCGCATCAGGTAAAACAAGTGTGGGTACTTGCGCATCCTTGATATTTATATAGAATACAGAGATGTTTAATTTTAAAGTGTTGTTAAACCAAGTATTTTTAATTCCTGCTTCAAAATTATTGCTGTGCTCTGGAAGGTAGCCAATCAAAGGTGGTTGTGAAGGATCGGAGCCTAATGGACTCAATCCACCAGTGCGATATCCTTTACTATACATTGCATATACTAGTGAAGCTGTATTTAAATTATAATCCAATGAAATTTTAGGCGACCATGCATTAAAGTTGATGCTTGCACTGGTGTCTGATACAATTTGAAAAAAATTAGGGGAGGGGTCATGCTGGTAAAAGCCTGCAACTGTTTGATCTTGCTGCTCGTAATCATTTCTTAATCCAAAAGTTATATTTAGTTTACTAGTTAATGCATAGGTTGCTTGTCCAAAAAAAGCAATACCCTTTTTGTTTGTACTGGTACTGTTCATTAATGTGAATAAAGAATCGCCAATCATCATTAAGTTAGCGTCTTTGCCAAAACGGGTTCCTTGTTTTACAGGTGCATCTTGATAAAAAAGATATGCACCAGCAGTCCAGTTTAAACGATTATTTGCAGTTGGAGAAGAACTCCATTTGAATTCTTGCGTATATGCTTTGATATTGTTCCAGCTTTTTCCATAATTATTTACGACAGTAATGGCATCAATAGGTGAAAAATCGCCATCGATAGGTAAATCATAATACCTGTAATTTTTTTGGTATGCGGTGATACTACTAAAATTAATTTTATTACCGGTATGTTGAATGGCTAAAGACGTATTCAGTGTATTATCCATCATGGTTGTAATGCCATTTTGATTTAATCTGAATGGATTACTGAACGCTTCTTCTACTCCAAAAACTAATGGGAAAGCACCTTTATTTTCACTATTATAATGTTTTACATTTAAAGTAGCCTGCCAATTATCTGCAGCAATATATTTTACAAAGTAATTGCCACCGAATGCATATTGTTTGTCATAACTGCTTTTATTGAAATCATTCGTATAAAAGCCATTACGATCATTATAAAGCAAAGCTGCACCAAAAAATAATTTATCTTTAATAATGGGTGATTTAAAATTTGCATTATACCTGCGAATGCCATAATTACCCACATTCACTTCGCCGCTGCCAGTAACTTTATTACTTGGCTGCTTGGTAATAATATTGATAACGCCACCCATCGCGTTTCGGCCATACAAACTTCCTTGTGGGCCGCGTAAAACTTCGATGCGTTCAATGTCGTTCAATGCAGGTATATAAGTATCTAAATTAAATTGATTCACGCCATCAATATAGGTAGCTACTGCAGGATCGTAGGAAGTAGTGGTTATACCTCTTATGGATACTACATCACGATTGTCACCCGGATCGGCACTATATAAATTGGGTACAAATCCACTGATGTCTTTATTATTCCAAAATCTAAATTTTTCTATTTGCGTACTATTAAATGCCGTGATACTGATAGGTACTTTTTGTAGTAGTTCTTCTTTTTTTTGCGCAGTGATAATGACATCTTCTAATTGAACTAATGCATCCGCTAATTTAATTGTTTGAATTTCATTCAAGTTTGAATTAGCTAAAATCGTAATTGAATTTAAACTTGTCGCATAACCTAAAGATGTAATTGCTAATTCATATTTTCCTTCTCGAACATTTTTAAATGTAACATACCCAATGCTATCACTTATATCTTTAAATGAGGTATTGAGTAAATTAACCGTTGCGCCAATAACTGGTTTTCCAGAAAGAGAAGTGACTTTGACTTTAAAATTACTTTGGCTAATTGCAATTATGCTTGCAAAAGAAAATAATAAAATAAGAACAGAAATTTTTTGGAAGGCAGCTTGGGGGCTTTTTGTTTCAAACATTAATATGAATTTAGGGTGTAAAGGTAGTTTCTATTGATATATTTTTTGGCGCTTTTGCCAATTAATTGTGCATTTTAGATGTATAGTTTTTGGTTTGTTTAAATAGCTTCAATTATCTAATAAATGTATTATACAATAACCAATAAGGCGAGTGGGTCAATACTAATTTCAAGCGTCGCATGATCAGTCAAAAGCGCTTCCCCATCAATATGTAAGGGTTCTTTTTCCTTATATTGAATGGTGATCGATTTTATAGATTGTATATTGACTTTATTTGACTGGTGAATTTTTTTACTAAAAAGTTGCATTACCAATATGCCTGCATTTAAAAAATTTATGGGTTTAATTTTGACCATCTCCAAATAGGCATCTTGTAGATCTGAAAAAGGGGATATATAAGCATTACTCCCAAATTGGCTTGCATTAGCAAAAGTGAGCGAATACACTTTTTGCAACGGGCCTTTATTGATACTAATTTCAATCGGTTTGTACATGGTCAAAGCCGACAAGGTGGCCTTAATATAATTGAAAAAGCCGCGCTTACTACTTTTTGCAAATAGCTGTGCCACTTTTGCATCAAATCCAATTCCTGCGGTGCAAAAAAACATTTTATTATTTACTAAGCCAACATCAATTCCTATTTCATGACCATTTATCGCCCTATCAAGTGCGGCCTCAAATTGTATTGGAATATTTAAGTGTCTTGCTAAGCCATTCCCGGAGCCAATTGGTATAATTCCTAATGGGATGGTTGTTTCAGTTAAAACAGAGGCCACTTCATTTACAGTGCCATCACCACCAACCGCTATTATCCTGCTTGCGTTATCTTCAATCGCTTTTTTTGTAAAATAAGTCGCCTCCAAAGCCTTGGTGGTTTCCCATACTTTGCTATTTGGAACTGCGTATAATTTTTTTAAAATATTCGCCTTACGCGCCGCATTATTATTGCCAGCGTTGGGGTTATATATAAAATGTAACATGGGCTGTAAAATTATTTAATATAATGGATAATTAGTCCTTTTATTTGAGAAATTCAGCCAATTTTACTAATTAATGATGTAAGTCATTTAATTTCCTTTATCGTAAAAATTACTACCTTAGGGCATTGAAAAAGTGATCACTAAATTACATTCACCTTTTTAATAACACCAAAAGGAAGGGCAACTTTATAAAAATTGGGCATCATCATTTTTTTTAGGGCGTCCGTATATCATCCTGATCAAGGTGTCCATTATTAAATCAAGCATTTCATTTATTTATGCGCATTTTTTTTATTTTCTTTTTTATAATAAATAATGTTCATTTATATGCGCAGCTAGATACTACGAAAAAAGTATTACCTGATGTGGTAGTTTTTGCAAATAAATTTCCTGCACTTTCAAAAAATATTGTCCAAAAGGTTGATTTGATCACCGATAAAAATGCAATAAATCAACAATCGAATACGGGCGACATTTTAATACAATCAGGCCAAGTATTTGTTCAAAAAAGTCAATCAGGTGGGGGAAGTCCTGTAATTCGAGGCTTTGAGGCCAGTCGGGTTTTATTAATGGTAGACGGGGTAAGATTAAACAATGCCATTTTCAGAGGAGGGCATTTGCAAAATATCATTACTATTGACAATATGATATTAGATAGGGTGGAAGTGATTTACGGACCATCCTCCACTTTGTATGGTAGTGATGCCTTAGGTGGCGTAGTCAATATGTTTACAAAAAAACCAATTTTAACAACCACTACCAATTGGAAAACAAATGCAAATTTGATCCAACGGTATGCTTCAGGACAAAATGAAAATAGAACACATGTGGATGTTAATATTGCGAATAACAAATGGGCCTATTTAACCTCGTTTACGTATGGAAGTTTTGGAGATTTGCGTCAAGGCGCCAATCGATCAGCCACTTATCCTGATTTTGGGAAACGAACTTTTTATGTGGTTAGAGAGGCGGGTGCTGATGTGGTTAAAGTAAATGAGGATGTAAATGTTCAAAAATTAAGTGGCTATCAACAAACAGATTTATTACAAAAAGTATTGTACAAGCCCAATGAAAATTCAGAACATCTATTGAATATTCAAATTTCAAATTCATCGAATATAAATAGGTATGATCGTTTGACGGAAACAGCTAAAGGCTTACCTGTATACGCAGAATGGTATTATGGGCCCCAGATTCGAAATTTAATTTCCTATAAATATACCGCTACAAAATTGCCTGGTTATTTTAGTGACTTAATGGTGACCAGTAGTTTTCAGGATATTGAAGAAAGCAGAATTTCACGCAGGTATAATACCACCGCTAAAGATTTTCGTTTTGAGCGTGTTCATGTGTTGGGGGTGAATGCTGATTTATTACATAAGCAATCCAATGGAGAAATTCATTTAGGCGCTGAATCCTATACCAATTTTGTTCAATCAACTGCAGAACGTTTAAATATTGCTACAAATGCGTTGAGTAGGATTACAACCAGGTATAGTGATGGCCCTACAAAAATGAGTTATAATGCCTTGTATTTGCAACAAACAAAACAATTAGATGCGCATTGGGTGTTAAATGATGGTATACGACTCAACTTAGTGCAATTAGATGCACGCTTTGCTGATACAACCTTAATGCACTTCCCATTTAATAGAGCAATTCAAAATAACACAGCAGTAACTGGAAATTTAGGTATTGCTTACAATGGTGAAAATGGTTATCGTGCTACCGCAGGTTTAAGTAGTGGATTTAGATCCCCCAATGTGGATGATTTAACAAAAGTGTTTGATACTAAAACCGGTTATGTAGTGGTACCTAATAAAGATTTAAAACCGGAGTATACCTATAATGCAGAAATAAATATATCGCATACTGGTAATATAGCTAGTTGGGGTGCAAGTGTTTTTTATACTTGGTTTAATAATGCCATTGTTGTAAGTAAATATAATTGGAATGGACAAGATAATATCATGTACCAAAATGTTTTGAGTGCGGTGTATGCACCACAAAATCAAGCGAGTGCTAAATTGTATGGATTTAATTTAAATGGTAAATTAAAATTGTTTAACAACACTCAATTACATGGTACTTATACCTATACCAAGGGAACCTATAACAATGGGATTACTTCAATGCCCTTAGATCATATTCCACCAGCATATGGACGCGTTGGTTTAAAAAAAGGAGCTGATAAATTTAATGTAGAAGGATTTATTTTATTCAATGGCTGGAAGCGTAAGAGTGATTACAATTTAAATGGAGAAGATAATGAACAGTATGCTACTCCAGAGGGGATGCCTAGTTGGATGACTGTCAATTTTTCAAGTTATTATACCCCAAACAAAAAATTAAGCTTGGGTGTGCAGATTGAAAATATAGCTGATAAAAATTACCGGTATTTTGCAAGTGGCATTTCTGCAGTGGGCCGAAATTTCATTGTAAGTTGTAGGGTATCATTGTAAACGCATTCTTAATTTTATACAAAGGGGGCCGGAATCCGGCCCCCTTTGTATTTGTCATACCATTTGGTTGTTTATTCTATTTATTTAGTTAAATTTAAAAAAATAATTGAAACGAGTGCGCATTAATGATGCGTTGCAAATTTGAACAAGATTAATTTTCAAAACAATTCACGAATAATATATTTTCTATGAAACAAGGCCTTTTTTTGACAATGTTTTTACTGTGTATACTTAATGTTAGCAATAGTTATGCGCAAACAAGTAAGCGTCCTAACATCTTAGTCATTTTTTCAGATGATCATACCAATCAATCTATTAGTGCCTATGGGAGCAAGTTGATGCAAACGCCGAACATAGATAAAATAGCAAAAGAGGGGGCTATTTTCAAACATACTTTTGTAACCAATTCTATATGTGCACCGAGTAGGGCAGTGCTTTTAACAGGAAAATATAATCATATTAACGGGTTAATTGATAATCGACCTAATCGTAATTTTGATGGGAGTCAGGTGCAGGTTCAGAAACTATTGGGCCAAGCCAATTATCAAACTGCATGGATTGGTAAATGGCATTTACAATCATTGCCTGTAGGTTTTGATTACTGGAAAGTGTTGCCTGATCAAGGACATTACTTTCAACCTGATTTCGTGGAAATGACCAAGGATACGGTGAGGTACAGTGGGTATGTCACTAATTTAATCAGTGATTTTTCATTAGGCTGGTTGGATAAGCGTGATACAACCAAACCTTTCTTTTTAGTGGTGGGTGAAAAAGCAACGCATCGTAATTGGATGCCAGCAGTAGAAGATTTAGGTGCGTATGATGGACATCAATTTTCTATGCCCGATAACTTTTTCGATACTTATGAAGGCCGAACAGCAGCGCTTGAACAAGATATGACGGTCAATAAAACGATGACTATTGGGGATGATTTAAAGATGAAAATTAATTATGACAAACCAGGTATGTTTGGGCGTTTAACACCCGCTGAAAAAGTAGCCTACAAAACTTATTATGGAAAAATTGCATTAGAATATGAAAAAGTTAAATCAGATTCAATTGCATTAATCAAATGGAAATACCAACGCTATTTAAAAGATTATTTAGCTACGGCCAAATCTTTGGATCGTAATATTGGTCGCATCTTAGCTTATTTGGAAAAAGCGGGATTGGCTGAAAATACCGTGGTCATGTATGCCTCGGATCAGGGGTTTTATATGGGGGAACATGGTTGGTTTGATAAACGATTTATGTATGAGGAAAGTTTAAAAACACCTTTAGTATTAAAATATCCCAAACATATAAAGCCTGGAACCGTAGTCAATGATATGGTAGTGAATATTGATTTTGCACCTACCTTATTAGATATTGCTGGAGTTAAAGCGCCAGCTGAAATGCAAGGAAAAAGCTTTTTACCACTCGTGACAAAATCGGGTAAGGTTGAAAATTGGCGAACTGCTATGTTTTACCATTATTACGAGTATCCACAGCCGCATAAAGTACCTCCTCATTTTGGTATTCGTACCATGCGTTATAAGTTGATTCGATTTTACGGACCAAGGAATGAGTGGGAGTTGTATGATTTAAAAACGGATCCTACGGAAATGCATAATCTTATTCATGATCAAAAACAAGCAAATACAATCATGGATTTAAAAAAGCAGTTACGTTCTTTAATCATTGAATACAAGGATACCGAAGCCTTGCAAATTTTAAATAGTAATTAATTATTTTTTGAGTGCACCCACATTGCTGGAAAATATCTTCACGGCAATGGCTAAAAGTATGACGCCAAAAAATTTACGAACAGCTAGTAGGCCGCCGGGTCCTAGCATACGCTCAATAAAGTTGAGTGACTTTAATACAGCAAACACGATGACTAGGTTGACTAAGATGCCAAGTGCGATATAGTATTCTTCAAAGTTTGCTTTTAAGGACATGATAGTAGTCAGTGTACCACTTCCTGCAATAATGGGGAATGCAATGGGAACTACTGCCCCTGAATGTGCATTTTTATCTCCTTTGAAAATTTCATGACCCAATACCATTTCAAGGCCTAATAAAAATATGACGATAGAACCGCCCACCGCAAATGACTTCACGTCTAAACCTAATATTTGCAAAAAGGGTTTTCCTAAAAATAAAAACAGAATCATGAGTGCACCTGATATTAGTGTCACTCTAAGGGATTTTATGGCGCCCGACTTTTCCTTCATGGCAATTAGTAAAGGAATGGATCCCACAATATCTATCACCGCAAATAGGGTGAATATGACGGTAAGTAATTGGTCAAAATGGAAGTCCATAAAAAAGCTTTGTATGAAGATACAAAGCTTTTTTAAATTGAACAGTTATGTATATGTTATTTCAATCTCAGACCAAGCATGAGCATGCGCCCCATTGCATTGTATCCATTGATTTCCTGAAATACCGTGTTTCCTATGTTTTGTCCATCGGCGTACAATAATAGATGCTTGTTGAGCTTGTATTGAATATGCGCATTTAGTAAGGTGTAGCTTTTTAGGCTAACATCCGCTGCTGCATAGCCACCCACATCGTATCGTTTGCTTATATATCTGGCTGCGATGCTAAAATTTAATTTAGGGGATACTTCATAAGTCCATTGAATACCTGCTGTATTTTTGGGACGTTTTAATAAATAGTTATACGTTATGGTATCCGTAGTAGTGACTCTGTTTTGATTGGTTTCTTGCCCATTCATTAAAGTATAGTTAGCGGAGAAATTATTTTTTGCATTGGCTTTCCAATTGAATTCTAGTTCTAATCCATTTACCTTTTGTTGGATATAATTGAAAAAATTATAATCAATATAATTATAGTCTATCCCATTATCAATGGTTCTATTGTAATAAATGGCTCTAATAAATAATGGGTTGGTTTTGTATTCCATTCCTATTTCTGTATTAAAAGATTGCTCCGGCTTCAATGCATCATTATAACTTAATTGATAAAGTGAAGGCGCTTTGTATCCAGTGGAAGCACTTGCCATGAATCGAATGGTTGTATTTAATTTATAAGATGGACTAATTGTAAAAGTTTGATTGGACCCATAACGATCATGTTTATTACTTCTCCCCCCTAATTCAAGTAGCCACTTATTGGAGGCGTCATTGATTAATAAAGAGGTATACAAGGCAGTTTGGTATTGAAAAGTATCTTTAAATTTATCATTATAAGGCCCCCATTTACTTATGGATACATAAGTTTGATGGTAAGATCCGTATCTAAAATCAACGCCGGCAATCCATTGCATATTTTTCGAAATAGCTTTTGAAAAAAAGGCATCCGCAAAATGAGATTTTCCAGCGTATTGATTGTCTTCAAAAATGGTATAAGTTTTATCAAGACTATCGTTTTTATATTGACGATCCTGTGTGCTTAATTGATATTGCAATTGAAAAATAGTTTTTTCTTTTTTGTATTTCAAAATAAAACCTGTCAATTTGGTAGCGTTATTGAATTTTTCGTCTTTGTCATCTTTAAATGCGCCATAATCAATATCGGCATTATAACTTGTTTGTTGCGTGGAAGCTTTTAAAGTCCAATTTTCGTTAAAAGCATAATTGATATTGGCAAACCAATTATTATTCCGATAGCCGTCGTTATCAAAATTATTTTTACCAGTGATATCTGTGGCAGAAGAAAATCCTTTGGCAGATTCATTACCAAATCCAATAACATAATTCAATTTTCCAATGTTACTGCTATGTTGTGCATTCATTTTTCTTGTACCATAAGTTCCAGTACTAAAATCTCCCGAGAAGTTGGGAACAGATTTATTTTTGGTGATGATGTTAATCACACCGCCAATAGCATCTGAACCATACAGGGTACTTTGTGCGCCTTTTAAAATTTCAATGCGCTCAATCAAATTCAAGGGGACTAAGTTTAAATCAAACTCATTGCTGATCATAGAAGGGTCGCCTACGGGCATGCCATTAATTAAAATTAAGGTACGACCACTGGAAGCCCCGCGCATGTAAATGCTTGGAACGGTTCCTGCATTACTTAAACTACCTGGCAAATACAAGCCAGCTTGTTCATTTAAAATTTGCGCAATACTTCTTCCTGCATTCGCTTGAAGTGCAGCTGCATTGATTACAGTAACCACTTTGCCTGTAGCATTTTGCTTCTGTTCTACTTTGTTCGCAGTAACAATAACTTCATCTAATGAAATAACGGTGTCGGAAATTTTTTTAATTTCTTTTTTTTGCCCAAAGGCGAGGGTGGTGGCGATAAGGCACACCGAGAGCGTGATTAAATTTTTGCTCATTGTTTGTTTTTTTGTTGTTAACAATGAGCTTCCTGGAGAAAGAGAACCATAATTAATGGTTGTGCAAATGGCAAAGCAGAAGATTCCTTTTTAAAGTTATCTAATGTAATGCAAGGGCATATCCATTTTTTACAATCCCTGCTTTTTACCCGAAAGCTGTTGATGTATTCATTAGGCAGGTCTTCTGGCTTGTTCTTTTTTATGCATCCTTCCCAAATTGCTTCAGTGGATATATTGCATGGATTGCTTTTGGCAATGAACTCACAGCTACGGGAATAGCCCCCGATTTAAACGGGATTCCCTTTTAATCATTTTCATGAACCTAATTCCAACACAAACATAATTGTAAAAAAAATTGATGACTTGATTAATTATCAACCCATTGTTGAAAACTTAAAAGCTTTTTGGTATATTTAAGCTTATAAATATAGCTAGTAGCTTATGTAAATAGTGTTGGCAATTTTATAGTAATGTAAATTATTTGTATATATAATCACTTAAGTATGAAATCAAAACAAGGCATTAATTTTTTTAGTTTAACCATGATTGTGGTTAGCCTTGTTATTGGCATGGGTATATTCAAAACACCAGCAACCATTGCTGCGAAATCCGGAACACCTTTAATTTTTTTTAGTGCATGGTTGATTGGCGGAGTCATTGCTTTGTTTGGCGCATTAACTTATGCTGAAATTGGACAACGACTTCCGGTGATGGGTGGCTATTATAAAGTATTTGCACATTGTTATCATCCAGGCGTAGGATTTACGATTAATATTTTAATATTAATAAGTAATGCTGCATCCTTAGCTGTGGTTGCATTAATTGGCGCTGATTATGTGAGTGATTTATTATTTGGTCAACCTTCTGGGACCCTATTTAATATTGGCGTAGCCTCCTTATCAGTAGCCTTATTTTATGTTGTTAATTTGTTGGGTTTAAAAACGAGTAGTCGCACACAGAACATTTTAACGGTCGTGAAAATTTCTTTAATTGTTTTATTAATTTCTTCCTTATTTAAAGGCGTTACGGTTCCGCCCCATGGCATTAATGAAGGAAAAATTTACAGCTATGATGGTACTAACGGAGCACTTTTATTATTGGTAAGTTTGGTTTCCGTTTTTTTTACCTACGGCGGCTATCAACAAACCATCAATTTTGGATCTGAAGTTGCTTCTGGAAAAATTATGCAAAAAGGAATTGTAGTAGGTATTCTGGTCGTGTTATTTTTATACCTCACTATAAACTATACTTATATTAAAGTAATTGGCTTTGACCAAATGAAAAACGCGAATGCGATTGGGTCCTTATTATTTGAGGCCTGGTTTGGTAAATTAGGTGCCAAAGTGTTTGATTTCGCGATGGTGCTAAGTGTGTTGGCATATGTAAACGTGATTTTAATGAGTAATCCTCGTGTGATGTTTGCGATGAGTGAGGATAAAGTATTACCTGCCATATTTCAAAAAAAGCATCCAAAAACGGAAGCTTTGGTTCCTGGATTAACCTTATTTGCTTTAACCACCATATTGGTCACATTTTTTGGTAAAGGGGTGGATGATGTATTGAGTTTTAGCATTTTCTTGGATTGTTTGGGCATGAGTACCTCGGCAGCAACGCTATTAATATTAAGGCGTAAAAATCAGGGAGATGGCTCGGTAACAGGATATTTGAAAAGATGGACCCCTATTTTTTGTGTGATTTTTGTATGTGCCTATGCGTTTGTTGCCGTAGCCGTAGTAATTGACAAACCCTATTCCGCACTAACCGCCATTGTCTTGGTAGGGCTTGTTTCTATCATATACAGGCTTTTTTATTATAAAAAAGCCGCTTAAAAGTATTTTTTTTATAATTTTTATTCAATTTTTACCCTAAGGACCGATTTTATTAGCCTTTCATCGTTCATTATTGCTGTTCAGCAGACGGCTTTTCCGCCTGTCTAAAAATATGGAAACTACGCTGCATTAGTTTACTTTTGTACTCTCAAAAGAAGTTCAAAATATAATTAAGTCGATGAAATACATTTTTTCTATTTTAATCCTAGGAATTGGCATCCATTTACAAGCACAAAACGGCACAGCTTGGGATTTAAAAACATGCGTTGAATATGCCATTCAGCATAATATATCCATTCAGCAAGCCGACGTGCAAGCAAGATTGGCAAAATTACAAGCGCAATTAGCGAATTCAAATAGATTACCCACAATCAATGGATCTACAGGTGCTGGATTAAGATTGGGGCGTTCTATTGACCCTACGACCAATGGCTTTTCTAGCACACAGTTTTTATTCAATAATTTTGGTTTAAATGGAGGTATTCAAGTTTATAATGCGGGTAAGCTTCGAAATAATGCAGATGCTACTAATTTTAGTTGGTTGGCGAGTGAAACAGACAAGCAAACTATTTCGAATGATATTTCAATGAGTGTAGCTACTTTTTATTTACAGGTTTTATCAGCCATTGAGCAATCTGAAATTACTAAAATACAAATTCAACAAACGCTTGAACAATTGAATGCGACTAAAAAGAGGGTAGAAGTGGGCGTACTTCCAGAAATTAATTTATTGGAGTTGGAAACGCAATTAGCCAATGATAGTAGTAATTATATTGGGGCTATTTCTAATGTAATACAAACTAAATTAAGTTTAAAAGCATTATTGAATTTAGATGCGAGTGCCGAATTTGATGTTTTAGTACAACCTGTTGAAAAAATAAAAATTCAACCTTTTACTGATTTGCAACCGGATTATGTTTTTAACATTGCAGAGCAAAATTTACCAAATGTAAAAGCGGCTGGCTTGCGCGTAAAAGCAGCTGAAAAATCAGTAGCTGCAGCAAAAGCTAATTTTTATCCAACCTTAAGTTTTGGGTATGGCTTATCCTCTAACTTCTCTAATCAATTTAAATATACCTCTGGTTTTGATATGACTGGCGTGAGTGCTATTACACCTGCAAGTCCTTTCGTTACAGTAAACAATAGCAAATATTTTGTTCAAAGCCCTACTTATACAGCTACTACCGCAAACAGAAACTGGGGCAATATATGGAATGGATGGGGTAACAAAATAAATGACAATTTTGGCCAAAGTTTAAGTTTTCAATTATCCATACCCATCTTTAATGGCGGTCAATCCAAAATATCTTACCAACAAGCTAAGTTAAATTACAGGTCAACTGAGTTACAACAGGAAAATATTCAACGTAAATTAAAGCAGGATATATATGCAGCATACACGAATGCCATTGTCGCTTTAAATAAATTAAATGCCAATCAGAAGGCAGTTAATACTGCCGAAAAGGCATACGAATTTGCAACCAAAAGATATGAACTAGGCTTATTAGGTACGATTGAATTATTGAACAACCAAAATAACTTTTTAAGGGCTAAGGTTAATTTTAAATCTGCACAATATGAGTATGTTTTTAGAATTAAATTATTAGAATTTTATAAAGGCGTTTCGCTTGAATTATAATAAAAAGATAAATTAAAAAATTACAGAAGTAAAATATATAAAAATGAACAAGAAAATTATTTGGATAGGCGCAGGTTTTGTTATTGTGATTGCCTTGCTTATCGGCTTAAAAAAGGGAGGTGTGATTGGCAAAGAGGAAGGTATTGCTGTTACATCAGAAGCGGTGCAACTTAGAACGATAACTGAGTCTGTAAACGCTAGTGGCAAGGTGTATCCTGAAATTGAAGTAAAAGTTAGCCCAGATATTTCTGGCGAAATTGTTAACCTTTTTGTAGAGGAAGGCGATCGTGTTACCAAAGGGCAAGTATTAGCAAAAATATATGCTGATATTTATTCTTCTCAACGTGATCAGGTGACTGCGAGTGTAAATCAAGTAAAAGCACAATATGAGAATGTAAAGGCAGGTTTAAGCGGTTTGAAGACTGTGTACGAGAATACAAAAGCAACGAATGAGCGGTTTAAAAAATTATATAGTGATAAAATTGTTTCAAGAGCCGAATATGAGCAAACGGAACAATCCTATAGATCAGCGGAATCAAATTATAATTCAGCGAAGGAATCCATTAAAAGTGGAGAAGCCCAAATACAAGGGGTAAGAGCACAATTGGCTAGGGCTGAAAAAGATTTAGCACGAACAATCATTACTTGTCCAATGGATGGTATTGTTAGTTTGATGAATGTAAAAAAAGGAGAAAGAGTGGTAGGAACGGCGCAAATGACTGGTACTGAAATGTTGCGTGTTGCAGATATGAAAAGTATTGAAGTTAGAGTGGATGTAGGGGAGAATGATATTACCAAAGTTAAATTGGGGGATACGGCACTTGTTGAAGTAGATGCATATAATAACAGAAAATTCAAAGGGGTAGTTTATAAAATTGCGAATCCAATTACCGCTACTTCAGGGGTATCTAGTTCAGCAGAAGTAGCCAACTACAAAGTACATATTAGATTAATACCTGAAGAGTACGCTGATTTGGCTAAGGATAATAATATATTTCCTTTCCGTCCCGGCATGACAGCAAGTGCTGATATTCAAACCAAGTCAAAAAGAAATGTAGTAACCGTTCCATTAAATGCTGTAACTACAAGAGATGCAAAAGGGGAAGGCAAAAATACAGAGGTAACTAAATCAAATGCAAGTACTGAAAAAGCACCTACTACCATTGATGAAGATGTGAGCGAAGTGGTTTTTGTGTTGCAAAAGGATAATAAAGTGAAAATGGTGAAAGTGAAAACTGATATTCAGGATTTAAATTTTATTGAAGTGTCAGGGGTAAAAGTAGGAGATAAGATCATTACTGGACCATATAGTACAGTAAGTAAAACATTAAAGGAAGGTAGTTTGGTAAATGTAGTAACCAAAGAAAAATTATTTGAGGAGAAGAAATAATCTTATTTAGTTGAAAACTAGCTGGATAGGGGGCGCATTTAAAAAATGCGCCCCTTTTTTATTGAGTTTCGTATGTTTGCAAAAATGAATAACATGCAAATTGGTATAATTGGAAGTGGAAGTTGGGCAACAGCCATTGCAAAAATTATCACGGATAATGGGCATGAAATTAATTGGTGGGTTAGGCAATCGGAAAATATTGCTTATTTTAAAAAACGACACCACAATCCCCATTACCTTAGAAATGCATT
This sequence comes from Sediminibacterium sp., assembly GCA_044341385.1. Classification (GTDB taxonomy): domain Bacteria; phylum Bacteroidota; class Bacteroidia; order Chitinophagales; family Chitinophagaceae; genus Sediminibacterium. The sequence continues at coordinate 17,355 of JBIIRW010000012.1, forward strand.
TTTTGATACCACTAAGATTAATTTCTCAGATGATATCGCTGAAGTGGTCAAACAATCCGCTGTCATCATTATGGCAGTACCTTCAATACATATTGAATCAGTCTTGGAAGGGATGCAGCCTGAGCAGTTGAAAAATAAAAAAATTGTTTCTGCGATTAAAGGGGTAATGCCTAAATATAATATTTTATTACACGAGTTTTTAGCACAAAAATTTGATTTTCCATTAAGTCAATATTTTACTTTATTGGGCCCCAGCCATGCCGAAGAAGTAGCAGCGGAGCAATTGTCCTACTTAACATTTTCGGGCGTAGATGCATTAATGACTAAGGAAATTGCATCGTATTTTAAATCTGATTATATCAATACGATTGTGAATAATGATGTAGTGGGTGTTCAGTATGCTGCGGTACTTAAAAATATTTATGCATTAGGCGCTGGGATTGCACATGGTTTGGAATATGGAGATAATTTTTTGAGTGTATATATCGCCAATTGCGCGAATGAAATGAAAATATTGTTAAGTACAATTAAGCAAAATGAAAAATGGGAAGGCGCACCAATGAATTATGCTGCATCCGTTTATTTAGGAGACTTATTAGTTACCTGCTATTCATTGCATAGCCGAAATAGGACATTTGGAAATATGATTGGCAAGGGGTATTCAGTTAAATCGGCTGAGTTGGAATTGAATATGGTGGCCGAAGGATATAATGCAAGCAAGTGTATAACAGTGATCAATAAAAATTTAGGTATTGCGTTACCCATCGTTGATGCGGTATATAAAATTATATGGGAGGGGCACCATCCAACAATCGCATTTAAGGAAATCGAAAAGATATTATTTTAAATTTGGCCATGCAATAAGTCATTAATAGATTATTTATCTATCCAGAAAAAATCACTCGCAATACCATCCGCAAAAAATTTAGCCGATTTTGTAAGGGTATATCCTTGGCTAGTTTCATTTAGCCATTTTTTTGCAAGAAAACCTTGCGTTATTGTAAGGGTATGTGCATGAAACTCAGGACCAAAGTTTTGAAAAATATAGGTAAGCGAAAATCCCTCTATACATCTCAAGGAAATCATCATATACTCATTGTATTTGGTTGCCAGTGGTAATTGTTCTATTTCAAACGGCAATTCATTTTTTTTTAGCGTGCTAAAATAAAGTTGGTTATTAGCAACGTTCCATTGCCTAGTGTTTTTGTTATAAGAATGGGCCGATGGGCCGAGGCCTAAGTAAGGCACGCCCTTCCAATAATTACTATTGTGTTTACTTCTAAAGCCGGGCTGGCTAAAATTTGAGATCTCATAATGCTCCATCCCTATTTTTTCGGTGTAATTAGTGATGATTTCAAAATGAGCTGCTTGGTGTTCTGGATGAACCCGATCTATCTTTTTATTTTGGATCATGCGATGAAGTGCCGTTTTATCTTCAACGGTAAGTGCATAACAGGAAAGGTGTTGAATTTGGTATTGGTCGATCATTGCTAAATCGGCTATGAGATCATCATTAGTCAAATGCGGTGTGCCGTATATTAAGTCAATACTTATATTTTCTATCCCTTCTCCTTGTGCCGCTCTAATAGCTTCATGTGCTTGTTCGGTTGTGTGAGCGCGGTTCATCCATTGGAGTGCTGCTGGTTGAAAGCTTTGGATGCCAATACTTAGTCTATTAACCCCCGCTTTTTTCCAGGCGTTGACCTGTTTGGGTTGAATATCATCAGGATTGGCTTCGATGGTAAATTCGATATTGGCATCAAGGGAATAGACGGACCTTAATTTATCTAAAATTTTATGGAAATGGTCAATGGGTAATAAAGAGGGTGTTCCACCACCAAAATAAAGTGTTTCAATAGGCTGGGAAAGATATTTTTTTTGAATTTCAATTTCTTGGATGATGGCCTCTGTAAAATGATCAATGTATTTGAGCTGGGTGGAAAAATGAAAATTGCAATAATGGCAAGCTTTTTTACAAAAGGGGATATGAATATAGATGCCTGCCATGGAATTGTTTAAAATGTATTAGGACAAAGCTAGTTATAAGTTACTAATTCTGCATCAGGATACTTATTTTTGCAATGTATGCAGTTCGGAAAAAAATATATTTTCATTGTTTTAGGATGCTTTATTCTTTTATCTTCCTTTCAAAATCAAGATCCACTACCTGATTTGCCTAAGGATACGATTGTTTTGAAGGTGGATTCGCTTTTGGTAAAAGATACCGTTCTAGTAAAGCGTGTACCTGTGATTCCTACTTCCTTTCTAATAGCAGATGCTTGGTTCGTGCAATCAATCGTTGAAAAGAAAAAAGATATTAAATTCAATGTGTTAAATGAGTACAAAAATTATTTTTTACAAAAAAATAATGGGTATAAATTATATTTTCCTAGCAGTATAGCAACTGCTTCACAAGTGCTTTACAAAATTGAACAAAGATTTGCTTTGCCAGATAAGGACGTGCTTTTTTACAGTATTTTAGTTTTAATTTTTTTATACGGGTTTGTAAATAATGTTTACCCTCAATATTTTTCTAAACTCTTTAAGCAGTTTAGTCAGTCTTCATTGAGGATGATTCAATATCGGGAACAGCTTTTGCAAAATAGTTTAGGTTCTCTAATCATTAACATTTGTTTTATTTTAAGTTTTTCTTTGATGTCTACATTGTTGATTTTTAATCGCCATTTATTGGCGCTTTCCTTTTGGGAGGGCTTTTTTTTTGTTAGTTTATTTTTCACTTTTTTATATCTAGGAAAATACATTTGCTTACATATTGCGGGGTATGTTTTTAGTAGCAAGGAGCTAGTGAATACCTATATTTTCGTAGTGTTTATGATAAATAAAGTTTTAGGCGTTTTGTTTATACCTTTTATATTAGTATTGGCCTTTTCAAAACCCGTATATCATCCTTATGCGATAGGCGGTGCTGCTTTAATTACCGTACTTTTAATTTTATATAGGTACCTGTTCTCCCTAACATCAGTTAGAAATAAATTACATATCTCGTCTTTTCATTTTTTTCTATACCTTTGTGCCTTCGAGATATTGCCTCTCACTTTATTGTATAAATTTATAGTACAATATTTTGGTGGTATTTATTAATAGGATACGAAAATAAAAATGGAAGTGAAATGAGTGGAGCAAAAAAATCGACTACAACAAAGACCATTAAAAAAATTCTAGTTTCCCAAGCAAGGCCCGAAAGCGAAAAATCGCCTTATTTCGAGTTAGAGCGAAAACACGCTGTCGCATTGCATTTTCAGCCACTCATTCAGTTAGTGCCCATTTCAGGAAAAGATTTCAGAAAAACAAAGATTGATATTTCAGAGTATACTGCAGTTATTTTCACTAGTAAAAATGCAATTGATCATTTTTTTAGAACCTGCGATGAATTGAAAGTAAGTATCAGTCAAGACACAAAATATTTCTGCATCACCGAATCAGTTGCATTGTATTTGCAAAAGTTCATCATGTATCGAAAAAGAAAAGTATTTTTTGGTACAGATGGTTCTAATAAAAAAATGTTTGATGTTTTAAACAAACATAAGTTAAACGAAAAGTTTTTGTATGTATGTAGTGAAAATCAACAAGACAACGAGATTGTCAATTGGTTAAAGGAGCATGCAACAAAATTTGAATTAGGATATATGTATCGCTCCGTGAGCAGTGATATATCAGCGCTATTAAAAACTACTGAATTTGATATCATTTGTTTGTTTACGCCGAGTGGTTTGAAAAGTTTATTTGATAACAAACCTGATTTTAAACAAAATGGCACCATCATTGGTGCATTTGGTTCCAATACTTGTAAGGCTGTTGAAGAAGCAGGTTTAACATTGCATATAAGAGTGCCAAGTCCACAAACAACCAGTATGATGTCTGGGTTGGATCAATATCTTTCCTTAAGTAGTAAAAAGAAATAAGAAGGAATTACTTAATTTTTTTCTTCTTCAATTAAATTGCATTTAAATGAATGCAAATCCAAAGTTTACCAATTCTCTTATTGAAGAGACCAGCCCATATTTATTACAGCATGCGCATAATCCAGTGGATTGGGTGGCCTGGTCACCTAGTATATTTACCGATGCGCAAAATAAAAACAGACCTATTTTATTGAGTATTGGCTATGCTGCTTGTCATTGGTGTCATGTGATGGAGCGAGAAAGTTTCGAGGATGAAACTATTGCTACCTATATGAATGCCAACTTTATCAATGTGAAAGTGGATCGCGAAGAACGTCCCGATGTGGACCATATTTATATGGATGCACTCCAAGCAATGACCGGCTCTGGTGGATGGCCATTAAATATTTTTTTACTACCAAACGGTAAGCCTTTTTTTGGCGGCACTTATTTTCCACCAAGGACCCTACCGCAACGTGCTTCTTGGCTGGATGTTTTAAAAGGTGTACAGGCAGCTTATACCAATAATTACGAAAAAATAAATGACCAAGCAGAACAACTTACGCAGCATTTGTTAAACAAAAATATTATACACCAATCAGCATCATTGGTAAATGCAAACGTATCGGAAAGCGATGAAAATAATTTACCCACCAAGGAGGAAGTTGAAATCATTGGAAACAGAATATTGCAAAATGCGGATACAACGTGGGGCGGCTTTGGGGTAGCTCCAAAATTTCCACAAACATTTTGTTTGCAAATGTTATTTAGGAATTTCAAAATAAATGGTAACGAAAGTTGCATGGTTCATGCGATACGGTCCATTGATAAAATGATACAAGGAGGGCTGTATGACCATTTGGGTGGCGGCTTTGCTAGATATAGTACCGATGCACAATGGCAGGCGCCTCATTTTGAAAAAATGTTGTATGACAATGCATTGCTCATAGGGGTTATGGCAGAAGCCTATCAAATAACGCAAAAGGAAATATATGTTCCTATCATAAAACAAACGGTATCGTTTTTTAAAAGAGAATTAGCTAACCAGCAAGGGGCTTATTATGCTGCATTGGATGCGGACAGTGAAGGGGTGGAAGGTAAATTTTATACCTGGACCTATGATGAAATTGAACAACTATTGGACCCATCTTTATTTACGGAATTTTGTAATTATTATCAAGTAACAAAAAATGGCAATTGGGAACATACCAATATTTTGTGGACGACAGAAGCGCTTGAAAAAAGTGTCACCGCTGAATTTGTAGATGCAAAAAATATTTTATTTAATCATCGATCCAAAAGAATTAGACCGGCACTTGATTATAAAATAATTTTATCTTGGAATTGTTTGCTAATTACTGCATTGTGTAAAGCCTATGCTGCCATTGGTGATGAGGAATACAAGCAAGCTGCAATTGATGCAATTGTTTGGGTTGAAAATAATTTTTCAGAAAGCGATCAGGAACATTTATTTCATACCAATACCAACGGCGTAAAAAAATCATTTGCTTTTTTAGATGATTATGGTGCTTTAATACAAGCCTATATACAGTTGCAAGAAATTACCGCGGATACCCATTATTTGCATAAAGCAGCAAAGTGGATGGACTATGTGCAAACCCATTTTATAGATGAGGAGGGCGTGTTTTTTTATTATACGGCACAATACCAATCGGATGTGATTGTAAGACAAAAGGATACCTATGATGGCGCACAACCAAGTGGAAATGCTTTGATTTGTATGAGTTTATATTATCTAGGCCATGCTTTTGATAACTCCCACTGGATGCGCCAGTCGGAGCAAATGATTCACCAAATGCGCAAGTTGATAATTCAATACCCGAGCTCATTTAGCTATTGGGGACAATGTTTTAGCTGGATGGCTGCCGATGCCATTGAATTAGTTGCCATTGGACCAAAAGTTCACAATTCCTTAAAAAAGGTATTATCCCCGTTTCAACCCCATAAATTGCTAATTTTTTCAGCCAAGGAGGACTCCAGCTTACCAAGCACCAAAGGCAAATATTCAGCTGATAATCAATACTATATATGTGTAAATAAAACCTGTTTACCTGCAAATAGCGAATTGAACGAGATTTTAGCTTTATTCTAACATTTCCTCCAATTTATTTTACTATTTTGCAAAGCTTATAAAAGGCCTGACTATCAGTTAATTCGGCTTGTCAAATGCAGGTATTTTATATATTTTTTTGTAATTTCAAACCTTAAAGCTTTTGTCCTTTTAAATATTTGAATAAAGGACCGGTCTAAAACAAGATTATGATAAAAAATTTTACAATAAGGCAGTTTAAATTTCCTTTTTTGTTTTTAACGGTGCTATTTGCACTTGTTTTTATTCAAGCAAGAAAGCCTAAAAAAGCGGTTTGGAAACCTGACCCTAATACGATCGAAATTAAAGGGGGTGCTTTTTATTTAGGTTCCAGTGATGAAGAAGTGGATATGGCCATGATTAACCGAAAAAAATTAGTTTCTATTCCAAGCTTTTGGATGGACCGAACAGAAATCACCAATGCGCAATATCGTCAATTTGTAAATTATGTAAGGGATTCCTTATGTTATTTGGCGTTATACGGTGGTGGAATTAAACAAACAGAAGACACAGCTTTAAAAGTAGATTGGACTAAAGTAAGAAGAATCAATTACTCAAGTAAAGCGGTGATTGAAAAATTAAATGAACTATTACTTTCTCCTGATAATCGCATACAAGGTCGTATTGAAATTGACCCTAATAAATTAATTTACAAAACAGTTTATATCGATTTAAAAGCTGCTGCAAGAGCCTCAAAAGGTTTAGAGCAGTCTATCGGTAAATTTATTGTAAAGCAAGATCAACCTGTTTATCCTGACAGCTTGGTTTGGATGCGTGATTATTCCTATTCCTATAACGAGCCATTAACAAGATTATATTTTTCGCATAAATCCTTTAATGAATATCCAGTAGTAGGCATTACTTGGAAACAAGCAAATGCTTTTTGTTATTGGAGAACCAATAACAGCGATTATTATGGCGGACACCCTGGTCGCCCTGATTTAAAAGTGGATGCAATTTATCGCTTACCTACCGAAGCCGAGTGGGAATATGCTGCTAGAGGTGGTTTGCAAACCAATGTTATGTATCCTTGGGGCAGTCCTAATTCAAGAACAAAGCAGGGGTGGTTATTAGCAAATTTCAAACCTGGTCGTGGAGATTATTATGGGGGTAATCCAAACAAGGATAATATTTATACCATGAAAGTGGAAAGCTTTCCATTGAATGGATATGGCTTAGCAGATATGGCAGGTAATGTGGCAGAGTGGACAGGATCCGTTTATTATGAAGGTGGTTATAATTTTTTAGGTGATTTAAGTCCAGATTTACAATATAATGCCAAAGATGGAGACCCCATTTCCATGAAGCGTAAAGTAGTGCGTGGTGGATCATGGAAGGATATTGCTTACAATTGCCAAGTGAGTACACGCAATTACGAATACCAAGATACTGCGAAATCCTATATTGGATTTAGATGTGCATTGTCCATGTCACCAAGATCTAAGTAATAGTATAAACCAATTAATCATTTAATTTTTAATCAAACAAAAATAGAAGAATGTCAAATTCAATTTCACCCAGAACAAATAAGATTGTCAATGTTGTTATTTCATTAGGTGCAGCAGTTGTTCTTGTTGGGGCTTTAGCAAAAATTATTCACCTTTCATGGGCTGACTATGCATTAATAGTTGGTTTGCTTACGGAAGCACTTATATTCGTTATTTACGCATTTTTACCGCCACCAGAAACTGGAAGTGGTTCTTCTGATGGTGCTTCAGGCGCGACTGATGCTGTTTTAGCAAAGTTAGAGGCAGCTAAAATTGACCAAGCTGCATTTGATAAATTAAGTACCAGTTTTCAAAGATTAAATGATACCGCCATGTATTTGGGAGATATTGCAGATATGGCAAAATCCAGCAAAGAATTTGCACAAAATACAAGCACGGCGGCTACCTCCATGGGCGGTGTCAACGAAGCTATTCAAGGAGTATCCAATAATTTGGCTGGATTTGCAACAGCAACAAGCGGTGTTAAAGATTTAAGCAATCAGTTTGAAATGATGGCAAAGTCAATGGAAGCAATGAATCAGTATTACGGCAAGTTGACAGAAGCTTCGGCTGCAATGTCAAGTTCGGCTGGTGATGCAGTTCGTGCGAAAGAGCAAATAGGAATATTAGCTGATAATTTAACAAAGTTGAATCAGATTTATGGTAACATGATTGTAGCCATGCAAGGTCGCGCTTAATATTTCATAAAATTACTACCACTAAAAAAAATTAGTATACATGTCGTTACCTAAAGAGCCTAGGCAGAAAATGATTAACATCATGTATTTGGTGTTGACCGCGCTTTTGGCATTAAATGTATCCAGTGAAATTTTAAATGCATTTAAAACAATTGATCAAAGTTTATCAAATGCGAATGTTATTATTCAAAAAAAGAATGATGAGATTTTAAAATCATTGCAAAGAAAATTAGCAGATCCAAAGACGGCTGAAAAGGCGGCAATTTGGGCGCCCAAAGCGGACAAAGCACATGCAATCTCTGATGCATTGTATAATTATATCCAAACATTAAAACAAGATTTAAAAGTTGAATCAAGATTAAAGAATGTAGATGGAAAAGAAGTTTTTAATGAGGATGATTTAGAAGCATCAACAAGATTGTTTTTAAAAGGGAAGGATCCCAAAGGAAAAAATTTATTTAATAAGTTGACGCAGTTTAAGAAGGAATTGGCTGAAATTGATCCAGCCTTAGCGAAGGAAGTCATTCCTAATTTACCTTTAGATTTAAGTATCCCAACTTCCAATAATGTGGCTGCAAAGTCGGATTGGGCCTATGCTTATTTTAATATGACACCCACAGTGGCATCTATTGCGATACTAACTAAATTTCAAAACGACATTCGTAATAGTGAGTCACAAGTAGTAGAGTATTGCCATAGACAAATTGGCGAAGTGGAGTTGATCTATGATCAATTTAATGCATTTGCGGCTTCTAATTCTCAATATTTAATGTCAGGGGAAGAATTAATTATAACTGCAGGCGTAGGCGCATTTAGTAGTGCAGCCAAACCTTCAATATCAGTAGACGGTGTTGCGATACCAATTACAGCTGATGGGTCTGCAACTTACAAGTCTACTGCGGGTGCGCCAGGTCTTAATTCAAAAAGAGTTCGTATTTCATTTGTGAAACCTGATGGCGAAACAGCGATTGTTGAAAAAATTGTCAACTATACGGTAGGTACACCAACGGGGTTAGTAGTATCAACTGATAAAACGAGGGTTTTTTATAAGGGCTTGGATAATCCTTTAAGTATCACTGGCGGTGGCGGTGCTGAAAAAATCAATGCAACTGTTGAAGGTGCAGGTGCAACCATTAAAAAAGCGGGTCCTGGTCAATATATAGTTAACTGTACACAGCTGGGTACGGTGCTTGTAAATATTAACGATGGTAAGCAAATACAAAAAATAGCAATACCTGTAAAACGCGTGCCAAATCCTTTGGCATTAATTGGAGAAAGTGCAGGTGGTAATATGGCAGCGAATGTATTTAGGGTGCAAGGAGGGGTAGTGGCAGATTTAAAAGACTTTATTTTTGAGGGTGTTAAATTTAATGTGACCTCATTCATCGTCATTGGAACTGGTAAAGGTTTTGATGAACCTGAATTTAGAGAAGTGGTGGGAAATAAATTTTCAGGAGGCGCACAGGATTTAATTAAAAGATGTCAACCAGGTAGTACAGTAACTATTGGTGAAATAAAAGTATCAGAACCAGGCGGTGGAACAAGAAAATTAGATCAAACAATCACTTTTATACTTCAATAATTTTTATAAGTATGAGGCGATTTAAAATATATCAAATGAAAAAGTATCAAATTTGTAGCAGCCTTTTTTTAGCGATCCTATTTATTGCTAACACCTCGAGTGCGCAATTTAATTATGGCGCAAAAAAGAAACCTGCTACTGCGGTAAAGGATTCAACCATTGCGGCTCCGGTAGCTGCAAAAGATACAGCAAAAAAAGTTGTCACTTATGATCCCAATATAAAGTCGGTAAAAACATTTGATACTACAATAGTGGGGGGATTTAATGCCAACGCAAAGAAAAGTTTAAGAAATAATTACGCCTTTTTTACAGAAACCGATACGGTCACCCGTATGCAAAAAAAACGCACGGGTGTGCAACAGCGTATTCCCTTGCCTTATGAAAATTTAAGAGAGGAGGACGCCTTATTTAGTGAGTTTGTTTGGGAGGAAATTGATGGTCGTGAAAAATTAAACCGTCCCTTCGTCTATCAAGCGTATGATGACAATGGTGATCAGCGATTTTTTGCCATTTTAATGAGGGCCATTGAAAAAGAGGAGGTGGTTCCTTTTTCAGCGGAAGGTGGTGATGATCGATTCACAACCCCAATTACGTATGATCAAGTTTCTTCGATGTTAAAGGGAAGTTTAGATACGCAACTAGTTCAAAACGTGGACAATCCTAATATTTATGACACCACTATCATATACAATACAAAATTAGCACCAAGTCCAGACTCTATATATACTTTCAGATTAAAGGAGCAATGGATCTTTGATAAAAAAACAAGTCGAATGTATTGTCGTATCATTGGTATTGCACCAGTTGCGACTATTGTGATAAATAATAAGCCAGTAAAGCGTACTTTATTTTGGCTGTATTATCCTGAATTAAGAGCCAGCTTAGCTAAAAATGAAGTGTACAATCCCAAAAATATTTCCACTAGAATTACCTGGGAGGAATTATTTGAAAGCAGATATTTTAATAGTTACATTGTTAAATCAAGTATTGACAATTATAACGACAAGCTGTTGAATGCTATTTATAAGGATCCATTAAGAAGACTACAAGAAGGAGAAAAAATTAGACAAAAAATATTTGATTACGAACAGGATCGATGGGTGTATTAATCTAACTTATTAAAAGCGGCTACTAAAATAGCCGCTTTTTTTGCGCCTATAATTTCAGTTAAAAGTTCCGGGCTGGCAGCTTTTATTTTATTCACTGATTTGAAATAAAGTAGCAACATTTCTTTTGTTTTGGGCCCAATGCCAGTGATATGGTCCAAGCTATTTTCTAAAGCGCCTTTGGATCGTTTTAATCGGTGAAATTGTATACCAAAACGGTGTACTTCATCTCTTATTTGACGAATCAATTTATGCGCCTCACTATTCCAGTTGAGCTTGATGGAGTCTTGGTCATGTACAAAAAATAATTCCTCTAAATTTTTTGCTAAGCCTACCATGGTTACTTTATCCTGAATACCTAACGCGGTCATGGCTTCTAAAGCGGCATTAAGTTGTCCTTTACCGCCATCAATAATAATTAGTTGGGGAAGGGGTAATTTTTTTTCAAGGACACTGGTGTATCTTCTTAAAACAGATTCCTTCATGCTGGCAAAGTCATTAATGCCTACTACTGTTTTTATATTAAAGTGTCGATAATCGGATTTACTGGGTAAGCCATTTTTAAAACAAACCATGGCGGATACCGGATAGGCCCCTTGAATATTTGAGTTATCGAAACATTCAATGTGTAGTGGAATTTCGTTGAGGTATAAAACTGATTTTAGCTCTTGTAAAATAATATTATCTGAAGGGGCACCCGCTGTTTTTAAAAGCAATTGCCTATGTTTCCAATCTTTTAAAGCATAGTCGGCATTTTTTTGCGATAAGGCAAGCAGTTGTTCTTTGTCACCTGCTTTTGGAATTGTATATTTTACATTGGGCTCTTTTTCGGCAAGTTCAATGGGTACTACTATTTCCTGTGCAGTAGAATGCATATTGTTTCGGAAGTGGTGTATAGCAAAGGCGAGGATGGTTTCCTTCGCTTCTTCTAAAGGAACACTAAGTGGTAAAATATGCGTCTGTATTATTTTCCCATCCTTAATCATCAGGTAGCTCACATAAGCCTGTTCTTGGTCGTATGCAATGCTAAAAACATCTATTGGCGCAGGGCTTTTGGTGTATACTACCGATTTGGTTTGGTAGTTCTCTAATTGTTCAATTTTACGTTTGGTGAATTCTGCTTTTTCAAAGTCCATTGCGCCTGCTTCCAACTTCATTTTTTGTTTTAAGTCCTGCACCACTAATTTTACATTCCCTTTCAATAAATGCTGTACTTGTTGAATTGAATTGTCATAAGATGCTTCATCTTGAAATCCTTGGCAGGGCCCCAAACAATTACCTAAATGGTATTCTAAACAAACTTTAAATTTTCCTTGTTCAATATTTTTTTTAGTTAAGGGTAGGGTACAAGTTCTTAATGGAATGGTTTGTTTGATATGGTTCATGAGTTCCCTTACGGCAAGCACATGGGTAAATGGCCCCACATAGGTTGACCCATCTTTAATTTTACGCCTTGTTAAAAATACCCTTGGAAATTTTTCATTTTTGATAACAATATATGGGTAGGATTTATCATCCTTTAAATTGATATTATATTTTGGTTGATAATTTTTAATTAATTCATTTTCTAAAATAAAGGCATCGTGTTCTGAATTAACAATGGTAAAACGAATATCCTTTATCTTTTGAACCAATTCTGTGGTTTTGGCATTTTGTTGTCCGGACAGAAAGTAGGAACTCACCCTGTTTTTTATATTCTTCGCTTTACCTACATAGAGCAACTTGCCTTTATCATCATAGTATTGATAAATGCCTGGCTCCTTTGGTAAACTGCCCTGAATTTGCTTAAAAATTGCTTTTTCCATATTGGGTGCTGAGTTCACAAAAATACTTTATATTTTTGTGCTATGGAATTATCTGTAAATATACCTGCCCTTCTTTTCCCTGCCATCAGCTTAATCATGTTGGCCTATACAAACCGATTTTTAGCCCTGTCCAATAGGGTTAGGATGTTACATGATAAATACCAGGTTATTGAGCAAAGACATATCGTTTTTGGGCAAATAAAAAACCTAAAATATAGGATTAAGTTGGTACAAAATATGCAAACCTATGGGGTGGCTACTTTGTTATCTTCCATCCTATGTATGTTTTTTATATTCATTGAATATCAAGCGTTGGCGAAGTTCATTTTTGCGGTAAGCCTAATCACCTTTTCAATCTCCATCTTTCTTTCCTTCATTGAAATAAGATTAAGTACAAAAGCAATTGAGCTTGAGTTAAGTGATATGGAAGGACTCGAGGATCCTTCCGTGATGGAATACCTACGTAAAAAGTTTGAAAGAGAGTAATCGCTAATTTTAAATTGCAGCGCGTCGTTCTCCAATTTGTTGACGCCACATTGCATAGTACAATCCTTTTTCTAATAGCAAGGATTCATGCGTTCCCTTTTCAATAATTTGTCCCTTTTCAAGTACATATATTTTGGTGGCATGAATTATGGTACTTAATCTATGCGCAATCATAATAGTGATTTGCGCGCGCTCCGCGGATAATTTTCGAATAGTATCTGTAATAGATTCCTCCGTTAAACTATCTAAGCTAGATGTAGCTTCATCAAATATTAATAAATGAGGGTGTCTTAATAAAGCTCTAGCAATGGAGAGTCTTTGTTTTTCACCACCACTTAGTTTTAATCCGCCTTCCCCAATTAATGTAGCAAGTCCATCTCCACCTTTGTCTAAAATATTTTTACAACTTGCTTTTTCTAGGGCAATCAACATTTCTTCTTCGGTTGCATGGGGTGCGACATAGGCTAAATTTTCTTTGATGGTGCCTGCGAATAGTTGTGTGTCTTGCGTTACAAAACTTATTTGATTACGGAGTACACCCATATCAATTTTATTGGTATTTACCTCATTCACCAATATCTCACCTTCCTGCGGCTGGTAAAGGCCTACGAGTAGCTTAACCAAAGTGCTTTTGCCTGCGCCTGATGGACCAACGAATGCGATTGTTTCTCCAATTTTGGCATCAAAGCTAATGTCATCAATGGCTTTGAAGTTGGCAGTTTGGTGCTGAAATCCAACACTTTTAAAGGATAAATTATTTATTTCACCAATGGCAACTGGGTTTGCTGGAACCTGCTCAATGGGTTTTTGCATGAGTGTATTAAAATTATTTAAGGAAGCCTCTGTTTCTCGATAGCTCATAATGATGCTACCAATTTCCTGTAATGGTCCAAAAATAAAAAAGCTATAAAACTGCAATGATATTAATTGCCCAACGGTGAGGATTTGTTTAAAAATAAGCCACATCAAAGTGAATGTGATCACCTGTCTTAAAAAATTCACCATGGTGCCTTGTATAAAACTAAGGGACCTAATATTTTTTACTTTTCTAAGCTCGAGTGCCAATATTTTATAAGTATTGTTATTTAGTCTTTGAATTTCTTGATTCGTTAATCCTAAACTTTTTACAAG
>JBIIRW010000065.1:0-9514 GCA_044341385.1 Sediminibacterium sp.
AATTATAGCATTGATAGCTTGGGTAATTACGATTCATTAACTGGGGTTAACTTAAATACCAAAGTCAATACCTTGGCGGTGAGCTTGGAGGAAAATGGTAGCCGTACACCAGTGAATTATGTGGTTCCTCCTGGTATTGAACGTGTTCAATTATTAAGTAATAATGGGATTAATTTATTACAAAATGAGCAAGCATTAAGTATTCAATTAAATGGGCTACAGAAAAATGCTTCTCCTCGCGGGGTATTTAAAACTATGAATGTGGATGTAAGACGTTATGGAAAGATGTCCTTGTTTTTACATGCCGAGGATAAAAAGAATATTAATAGGGTGGATAGTGGTTCCATGACCGCAATTATTAGAATTGGGCAGGATTTTCAAAATAACTTTTATGAAGTAAGAATTCCTTTAACAACGACAAGGCAAAAATTATATGCAAGTTCGGAGGCGCGGGATGTTTGGCCATTGGAAAACGAGTTGAATTTAAGTTTAATGGATTTGGTTAAATTAAAACTAGAAAGAGACAAACAAAACATTCCATTTAATAAAAAATTTGGTCAAAATTTTGGAAGACAAAGGTATTCGGTGATGGGTAATCCAAATTTAGGAGAAGTTCGTGGGGTGTTAATTGCATTTGAAAATACCAAGTCCGATGTTCCGATGGATGCCGAAGTATGGATTAATGAACTTAGATTATCTGATTTAGATGAAGAAGGATCTTGGGCAGCTTTAGGAAGAATGGATGTAAGCTTAGCTGATTTGGGAACAATTGCAGTTTCAGTGAATAGCAGAACCAGTGGCTTTGGAAGTATTGAACAAAAAATGAACGAACGTGCTAAAACTGGATTAACACAATTTGATGTTGCTACCAATATAGATGCAGGAAAGTTACTTCCAAAACAAGCCCGTATTTCCTTGCCTGTATTTGCAGGCATTAATAAAACCATGGAAAACCCGCAGTTTGATCCATTTGATAAGGATATATTATATAAGGATAAAATGAGTGCTTTAACAGGTGCCAAAAAAGACTCTGTTCAAAAAGCATCTATTGACCAAACCACTATCAAAACCTTAAACTTTACCAATGTCCGTTTTTTACCTGGACAAAAACAAAGTTTGATTAGTTTGAGTAATTTTGATTTTAGTTATTCTTATTCACAGTTATCGCAATCAAGCCCTACGGTACAACAAAACAAAATTGACAAACAAAGAGGCGCGATAGGATATACTTTTAATAATAATGGAAGATCATTTGAGCCATTTAGAAAATTAATTAAGTCAAGTTCGCCTTGGTTAACATGGGCTAAAGAAATCAATTTTAATCCAAAGCCAAGTTTAATCAGTTATCGCGCGGTGTTTGATCGACAATTTGGTGAGTTTATACCAAGGGTGGTAAATTCTTTTGATGGTACTACCGATAAAGTAGATACTACTTATGATAAGTATTTTACCATGAGCCGTATTTTTAATATGCGTTGGGGTTTAACGAGGTCATTGAATTTAGATATGACAGCAAATTTAAATTCAAGAATAGATGAGCCTAGTGGTCGTATTGATACCAAGGAGAAAAAGGATTCATTAACAAGAATGTTGCTTCGTGCTGGGCGCAATACCTTGTATAATCAAAGGGTTACACTTAGGTATGATATCCCAACAAATAAATTTCCATTAACGGACTGGATCATGTCAAGTTATAATGCTTCAACCAATTATAATTGGGTGGGTGCTAGTAGATTGGCGCAGGAATTGGGGAATATGATTGAAAATACATTTTCACAACAATTAAGTGCGCAATTTAATTTTTCTAGTTTCTATAATAAATCAAAATTTATTCGAGCAGCCTTATCCGATGCGCCTTACCAGGCCAGTGGGAATGCGAATCCTTTAGCGAATAAAATTTTGATGACGAAGAAGGAGGCTTTGGATGGTAAAGTGGGGAAGGAAAAAACCATCGCTTTGCAAAAATGGAGGGAAGCGCGTAAGCAAGAACGTATTGCACAGCGTGTATTAAAAGCAAATGAACCAATTAATGTGCCTGGCGGTGTAAAGCAGGTCGTTGGTTTATTGACGATGTTAAAAACGGCTTCATTAGATTATTCTGAAAATTACAATAGTCGCTTGCCTGGTTATATGTCGGGTGTAAACTTTTTAAATTCAACTTGGGATGGTTTGGCGCCAGGATTGGATTATGCATTTGGTAAACAACCTGATTCAATTTGGTTAAGACAACAGGATGCAAAAGGTTTATTATCCAAGGATGATAAATTTAATTTAATGTTACGTCAGGGGTTTGATCAAAAATTATCTATCCGGATGCAGATTGAACCCATTAGGGATTTAATTATTGATATTCATTTAGATAAAACATTTAGTAAAGATTATTCTGAATTATTTAAAGATACTAGTGGTACTGGAGTTAAATCGCATTTAAATCCATTGTCAGCGGGTGGTTTTAATGTTAGTTATTTTGCATTGAATACCTTTTTTGAAAGCCATGATCCTAACATGATTTCAACTGTTTTCCAAACCTTCCAGGATAATCGATTGCGCATTTCTAATAGGGTAGCGGAGAAGAATCCTTATTGGGATAATAAAAAGGATCCTAATGGCTATGCGATTGGTTATGGTAAATACTCACAGGATGTTTTAATACCAGCATTTATTGCAGCTTATACAGGTAAGGATAAGGAATCCGTTGCATTATTGAATCAAAACAATAGTAATATTCGTTCAAACCCATTTTCAGGAATGTTGCCTATGCCGAATTGGAGTATTTTATATAATGGATTATCAAAAGTAAAAGCCTTGTCTAATTTTTTCACCAATATTTCATTATCACATGGCTATAATGGAAGTTTATCCATGAATAGCTTTGCAAGTTCATTGATGTATGTGGACAGATTATTTTTAGGTGCGCCTTCTTTCTTGGATCCAATAAGTGGTAACTATATTCCTTATTTCTTGATTCCTAATATTACCATCAGTGAAAGAATGGAACCATTAATTGGTGTTAATGTAACAACAGTTACACAATGGTCTTTACGTTTTGAATATAAAAAGAGCCGTTTATTGGCTTTAAGTTTGGTGGATTACCAATTAAGTGAAAACAATAGTAAAGAATGGATATTTGGGACGAGCTATCGTGCAAGAGGGATAAGGCTTCCATTTAATATTCCTGGAATGAATAATGCTAAGTTGGCAAATGATTTAACTTTCAGATTAGATGTTGGACTTCGTGATATGTATAATAGTAATAGTCGCTTGGATCAAGCAAATGCTTATGGTACTGGAGGTCAAAAGGAAATTACTTTACAACCTTCTATTGATTATGTATTGAATAGTAAGATCAATCTTAAATTCTTCTTTGATCAACGCAGAACAACACCCTACATTTCCTCTTCACCGCCAATCATATCAACAAGGACCGGCGTGAATGTGCGTATTGCATTATAATAACTTAATTCATTGTTCGCCTTAGCCTTTCTTAAACGCCCATTTGAACATTAGTTTCCAAGTCACTTTTTTACCATACAATAATATACCTGTGCGGTAGATGCGTCCACTAAGCCAAGTGGTGAAAATAAATCCACCCACTAATACTGCCATGCTTAAAATTAATTCCCAATACGAAACTGCACTTGGAACACCATAGGCTACTCTAGCCATCATGACCATGGGCGAGCTAAATGGTATAATACTTGCCCAAAAAGCAATAGGCGTATTTGGATTTTGTGTCACCATAGTTGTAATCACATAAGAAAATATAAGTGGCATAGTAATAGGGAACATTAAACTTTGTGCATCCTGCGGATCCTCATTCACTGTACTTCCGACTGCTGCAAATAGTGCTGCGTAAAATAAATATCCTCCGATAAAGTAAAAAATAAAGCAACCAATGATTAAAGGCCAATTTGCAGTAGCGATGGTGTGTTGCATATTATATATTTTCACAGCCGATTCACTTGCTTGTGCCATGCCGGCTCCTGCCATCTGACCATTTGTTTGTTGTAGGGTGGATACTTGACTTTGCACATCTGCAGGTAAAAATCCCATGGCAACACTTGTCAAGCTTATGATGAGTACAATCCATAAAATAAATTGGGTTAATCCTACTGCACCAATGCCAATGATTTTACCCATCATTAATTCAAAAGGTTTTACACTACTAATAATAACTTCAGCGATACGGTTTGTTTTTTCTTCCATCACCCCACGCATTACCATGGCGCCATAAATAAACATGGTTAAATAAATGAGTAAACCACTCGCATATCCAATACCCATGGCTAATCCTGCATTACTTTCCTTACTTGATTTTCCTTTGTCCTCGTAGGCTTTTAGTTCTGCAACATTAGATGCACTATGAATGGAATCTAAAATACTTTGTTTAATTCCGGCATCCTGTAACATTTGATCTTCAATCGCCTTGTTAATTTTATTGCTAATACTTTCCTGTAACATCAGTCCCATTGACTTTTGAGATCTTAATATATAATCCGTTTTTTCATTCTTCTTGAATTCTGGTAAAATTAAAATATCAGTAAAGCCTTTTTGCTTGTAGTTGTTCGTGTCCACGTCATTGGGAAAACTAAAACTGATCTGGTTCGTATTTTTTAATGAATTTTTAATAAATCCATTTGGATCAATCACGGCAATGCTCCTTTGTTCTACACCTGAAATAGCCAAATAGCCAGCTGCAGCAATAAAGCCCACAATTAAAATTGGCATTAGAAAAGTAAGAATTAAAAAACGCTTATTTTTCACCCTTGTTGTATATTCTCTTTGTATGATTAGCCAAGTCTTATTCATTGGGATTCTTTTAAAATTTAATTATTTTGAAATGCCCTAGCAGTGGCATGTGTATTTTCGACCAATTTGATAAAAATATCATTTAAGGAAGGGAGTAACTCATTGTAGGCAACGATATTGACATTCTCCTGCAATAAATATTTCAATACATCATTGCTTTGATAACCTTCATTGATTTTTACCAATATTTTATTTTTTTCATTGCTTATCGTGCTGAAAATAGGGTTGTTATTAATAGCAACCTCATTGTCAGTTTGAATTAAAAAACTATTTTCTTTAAACTGTTGTTTGATATCAGTCACAGTGCCATCTAGTATTTTCTTACCAAGATTCATTAAAACAATATGGTCGCATATTTCCTCCACCTGCTCCATACGGTGAGTACTGAATATAATAGTTGCCCCTTTTTTGGCTAGGTTGTAAATTTCTTCCTTGATTAAATTTGCGTTTAAAGGATCTAAGCCACTAAAAGGTTCGTCGAGTATGATCAATTTTGGCTCGTGCAATACAGTAATAACAAATTGTAATTTTTGACTCATCCCTTTACTTAAATCTTCTACCTTTTTATTCCACCAGGTTTCCATCTCAAATTTCTTAAACCAATACTTTATTTTTTCAGTAGCCTCCGCTTTGCTTAAACCTTTTAATTGCGCTAGATATAAGGCCTGCTCGCCAATTTTCATTTTTTTATACAACCCTCTTTCCTCCGGCATATATCCAATTTTTTGGATATCGTCGATTGAATTAAATGGTTTTCCGTCTAAAATAATATCACCTCCATCTGGATAAAAAATACCTGTAATCATTCTTAGCAATGTGGTTTTACCTGCACCGTTGGGTCCAAGTAAACCAAAAATGCTTCCTTTTTGTATTTCAAAACTGATATCATCTACCGCTTTCTGGGTAGCGTAATATTTTTTTAAATTTGACAAACGTAATAGCGGATCCATATTTTTCAATTTGAATCAAAATTAAACTCATTTTTTCACAATCGATGCCTCAATTTATCAAATGGAAAATTTAACCTTGTAGCGGTTATAAAAGGGGATAATAGGCTATCTTCGAGCAAAATTTTGTGTATGCGCTCAAATATTTTCAATACTAGGAAGTCAGTCTATCTTTTTATTGTTGCCATATTATTTTTTGGGCTAAGTAGTTGGGGCTTTTTAGTGCACCGCACCATTAATCAAATTGCGATATACAGTTTGCCAGCGCCATTGCAATCTTTTTTTCACCAGGACATGGAGTATTTGGTAGAAAATGCACCGAGAGCGGATAATCGAAAAAATACCGATAAAACGGAGGGAAGTAAACATATTATTGATATAGAGGAATACGGCCCAAATGCAATTAATGAAATGCCGATGGATTGGGGTACCGCACTAAAAAAATATTCATTTGATACTTTAAAAAAACATGGATATGGTCCTTATAATGTAATGATGAGTTTGGAGAATTTAACGAATGCGTTTAAATCCAAAAACAAGGATAGCATTTTATTTTATGCAGCTGATTTGGGGCATTACGTGGGCGACTTACATGTGCCGTTGCATATCACTAATAATTATGATGGTCAATTGTCAGGTCAAAAAGGAATGCATAGTTTATGGGAATCTTTTATTCCTAGTTTACGTATTGATCAATACCAATTGTATAATCCACATAAAGCGAAGTATTTAAAGAATCCAGAAGCAGCTTTATGGTCTGATATTCGTAAAGCCTACGCTTTACTTCCAGAAATGTTTGCAAAAGAAATTGAAGTTTCTAAATCATTTACACCTGAGCAAAAGTATAAAATGCAAATGTACTATGGTAAAAATACCAGAATGTACACCAAGGAGTTTGCGGAGGCTTATGCCGATGCTTTGGGCGGGACCATTAATAATCAATTGGTTGCTTCTGCAAATATGCTTTCTGATTTTTGGTATACTGCTTGGGTAAATGCGGGTAAGCCTAGTTTTATTACAAGAGATATATCTTTAAATTTATCTGCGGAATTAAAATCGTTCAAGAGCAATAGATTGATTCAGGACAGCTTATTAATTTCCAAAAAAGGCAAACCAAAAGCAAACGATTAAGCCTAGCGCTAAATTTTTAATTGAAGTTTTTCTGTGCAATGATCTGGGCGATTTTCTGTCCATCCATCGCTGCACTTACAATTCCACCAGCATAACCAGCGCCTTCACCACAAGGGTATAAATTTTTAATTTGCGGATGCGTTAATGTTTCTGCATCTCTTGGAATACGCACAGGTGAGGAAGTGCGACTTTCAGTGGCCACCACAATGGCATCATTGGTATAATAGCCTTTCATCTTTTTCCCAAATGCCTTAAATCCTTCCTGCAAAGTTTTGTGTACAAAATCAGGTAACACTTTTTGTAAAGGTGCCGACAATAAGCCAGGCAAATAACTTGCATCGGGTAAGGTGTCGGATAATTTATTGGTACAAAAATCTACAAGCCTTGCCGCTGGTGCAACTTGCAATCCACCGCCTACTAAAAATGCAGCTTGTTCCACTTGTTGTTGAAAAGCCAATAAGCTTAATGGATGAACTGTTTTGCTTTTTACCGTTTTTTCAATCAATGGATTTGCTTTATTTTCTTTCCATTGTTGATTAATATAATTTAATGCAGTGGGTGTGTCAATTTGAACAACCATACCACTATTCGCATAGGGGTTATCACGCTTACTAGGGCTCCAACCATTCACCACTATTTCTCCCGGTGCAGTTGCTGCAGGTGCAATAATACCACCAGGGCACATGCAAAAACTAAACACGCCTCGTTCGCTTACTTGCTCAACTAAATTATAAGCCGCTGGCGGTAAATTTGGATCCTTGGTGATACAATGGTATTGAATACGGTCAATAATATTTTGTGGATGTTCTACTCTTACGCCTAATGCAAAAGGCTTGGCTTCAATTAAAATATCTTTTTCATAAAGCAAACTAAAAATATCTCGCGCCGAATGTCCTGTTGCAAGTATGAGTGATTCGCATTTAAAATGATCACCATCTTCTGTAATCACTTCCTTGATTAATTCATTTTCAATAGTAAAGTTGACGAGTTTTTTATTGAATAAAATTTTTCCGCCGGACGCTTCAATTTGTTCACGCATCGCAGTAATTATATGGGGTAATTTATTGGTGCCAATATGCGGATGTGCCTGGTATAAAACACTTTCGTCTGCGCCAAACTGATAAAACAAACGTAAAATTTTATCAATACTGCCGCGCTTATTACTACGGGTATATAATTTACCATCGCTATACGTGCCAGCGCCTCCTTCTCCAAAGCAATAATTACTCTCGGGATTGACAACACCTTCCTTATTTAATTTAGCTAAATCTCTTCTGCGCGATCTTACATCCTTGCCTCTTTCTAAAATAATGGGTCTAAGTCCTAGCTGAATACATTCTAGGGCTGCAAATAACCCCGCTGGTCCAGCACCAATAATGATTACTTCTTTGGCATTTAATGGCAAATCTTCAAAAATAAGGGGTGTCGTGAATCTTTGACTTGGGGCTTCATTGATAAAAACTAATATGCTCAAATTCACCCAAACCTGTTGGCGGTTTCGGGCATCAATAGATTGTTTGAGAATATGGAACCCTTGGATATTGGAACTTGGCTCGGCCAATGCTTTGGAAATAGCATTTAATAAAATGGGTTGGCTAGCAACTTCGGAGGGGGTCAGCTTTAAAGTGATTGTTTTTTGCATGGGTTAGGTTTTTATCCTAAAAAAATGCAGTCTATATATTATAGACTATTTATATATAATAAACCTGAAATAGAGCATATAATATAGTGTCATGATTGGTGACTATATTATATGCCTAATTCATGTATAATATTAGAAAGGTAGGTCGTCGCCTGATTCGTTCGCAGGTATGTCGAAATAGGTATTGGTTTCAGTTGGAGCAGTATTACCACCCAATTGAACAGCTTCCATACGCCATGCATCTAAATTGGTGATATAATTGTCCTTACCGTCTTTGTTCCATTTAGAGCCTTTAATATTAAATAGGACTTTTACGGTATCACCTAGGTTAAAGCGGTCAGGCATGGTTGTACGATCTTGAACACATTGAAATTTCACATAATTAGTGATGATTTTACCATTGATATCATCGGTCTTTTCAATGACAAACTCCCTTGTTTTAAAGGTTTCCTTCCTCTGAATGATTTCGTATTTAGCAAGTAGCTTGCCGGTTAATTCGTAGCTCATAGTTATTATTAAGTGGTTAAAGGTAGCAATATTTGACGAAATGGGATAGGGGCTAATTTTAATTACAAATCAAGAGGGATGTCCAATAAAAAAACCTTTAAAATTAGTGGATAAACTACCCCTTTATTAAAAAAAGGTGCTATCTTGAACGCCTGATTAGCTGCAGTAAAGGGTATTGAATCCAATGTTTGGGGTACATGTAAAAAAAACCAAAAAAAAAAGTTTTTTTTTCAACATAAAGGTATCATATTCGCATACTGATTCAAGGATTAAAGAATGCTGAATGGTATCAAAAAGGAATCAGAAAAAAGGAACAAGTTTTATCATCATATAAAGGGTTAGAAAGTAAGATGGCTAAGAGTGCAGAATTAATATGGAGCAATTGCTTAAAGATTATTAAAGATATTGTCGAATGGCAGCACTTTAAAACTTGGTTTGAGCCTATACAGCCAGTTGATTTAAAAGAAAACGTTTTACT
>JBIIRW010000121.1:0-2705 GCA_044341385.1 Sediminibacterium sp.
ATTTTGGCATTAGGAATCATGGGGGTGCAATTATTAACTGGGTTTTATTTTTGGCAACAACAACAATCCCGTTTTATCATACAGGTACGAAAATACTGGGGGGTCCTTTTCTTGACCCTGTTGGTTTGTTTTTTCCAACCCATTGTTTTTTCTTCTCAAGCATTATATGCTTCCGTAATCATATTAACCCCATTGGCCTGTTTTATCAGTTTTGCTTACGCTACCCCAAAAAGGCTATTGATTCCCAACCTTTTATTTTGGTCCGCCGCCTTGGTTATTGTGTATAACCACCTTGCATAAGTGAAGAATTTACCTCAATTAGCACCCATAATTTGTTAACTTTGTTCCTTCAATACCTACCTTAAAATATTAACCTTTAGTATATGAAATTTGGTGTTTTAGTATTCCCGGGATCTAATTGTGATAGAGACATGCAAGATGCTTTAGAAAAGGACCTTGGCGCGCCTGTTGAAATGTTATGGCATAAGGACAGCGACTTATCCCATTTTAATACGGAGGATTGCATTGTACTTCCTGGTGGTTTTTCCTACGGTGATTATTTGCGTTGTGGCGCTATTGCGAAATTTAGTCCCATGATGCAATCTGTTATTGAATTTGCAAATAAAGGAGGTAAAGTATTAGGCGTGTGTAACGGGTTTCAAATTTTATGTGAAAGTGGTTTATTACCTGGCGCATTATTGCAAAATGCCAATCAACAATTTATTTGTAAAAATGTATTTATAAAAACAGATAATAGTACAGCATTACAAATTCCAATTGCACATGGGGAAGGAAGATATTTCGCTGATGCTGCTACTTTGGATCATTTGCAAAAAAATAATCAAATATTATTTAAGTATTGTGATGCCAATGGAAATGTGGGTGGTGCAGCTAATCCTAATGGATCCACTTTAGATATTGCAGGTATTTGTAATGATGCACGCAATGTATTTGGCATGATGCCACATCCTGAGCGAGCAACATCGGAAGCATTAAGTAATGTGGATGGGAAAGAAATATTTAAAATATTAGGATTATTAAATTAATCCTGAATTAATCAAGCAACAATATGAAAAAATATATTTTAGCAAGCCTTTTTATATTCGGTGCAGTTTTAACGCAAGCGCAAAGAATGAATCCAGTCAACTGGAGTTTTCAAGCAGTAAAAAAAGCAGATAAGCAGTATGATGTTATATTGACTGCAAATGTGGAAGCGCCTTGGCATATATACTCTCAGTTTGTAAAAAAAGGTCCTATTCCTACTACCATTGAATTTAAAACCAACCCTTTGGTGCAAATTAAAGGGGCAGCTAAAGAAATAGGAAAGTTGGAGAAAAGTTTTGATAAAAATTTTGATGCTGAAATAAGCTATTTTAGTGGTAAGGTGCAATTTGTACAATCGGTAACACTAAAAGTAGCTTCCAAAACAAAATTGTCGGGGACGATAGACTATACGGTTTGTAATGATGAAAAATGTTTACCCCCTATATCTATTCCATTTGAGGTGGTGTTACAATAGGTGTTTCAAATTTTAATTTTATAGCAGTGCATAAAATTTCATCTTTTTTTATAACGATCAGCTTTTTGTTGGTTTCCTTGGGTGTTCAATCCCAATCGGATAATGTTGTGTACGCAAAAGCTTTAGCTACACTCATCAATGATAGCAGTTATGCCTTAAAAATTAGTTTGCAAATTGATAAAGGTTGGCATGTGTATGGTGAAAATCCAGATGGAATTAACGCACCATTGATAAAAAGTAAACTCGAGTCAGCTAAATTATTACTAGCTCCCAAGTATTCCATTGCACCGATAAAGCAATCGGATGTTTTGTTTACTCAGGCCTTGGTTTTTACCAGTGATTTTGAGGTGAATCAAAATTTGCAGATTACAGGGTTTCAGCCTGACAGTATAAAATTAATTGTTCTATTAAATGTAGCTAAAGGGGATCAGTTTTACGCATTGGAACTACCTTTGACCGTTGCGTTATCCAAAGGAGCTAAAGTAACCGGTTTCAATATATTATTACCAACATCAGCAACCACTGCACCCAATGATGCATGTGGTAGCGCAGCTGTCACTAGCTCTAATTCGAGCGGCTGGGAAGTATTCCTCCTTGGATTTTTAGGTGGTTTAATTGCGCTTATTACTCCTTGTGTATTTCCGATGATACCTGTGACGGTTTCTTTTTTCACTAAAAGATCAAAAACAAAAAAACAAGGCATTGTCAATGGATTAATATATGGCTTAAGTATTTTCTTGGTGTATGTTTTAGCTAGCGTACCATTTCATATTGTCGGAAATGTGCAACCTGAAATTTTTAATAGTATTTCAACCAATCCATGGTTGAATATTATCTTCTTCATTATATTCATCGTTTTTAGTATTTCATTTTTCGGATTTTTTGAAATATCCTTACCAAGTGGTATTGCCAATAAAGCAGATTCAAAAAGTGGACTTGGAAGTATTGGCGGCATCTTTTTTATGGCCATCACTTTAGCTATTGTATCTTTTTCCTGCACGGGACCTATTTTAGGCACCTTATTAGTGGGCTCACTACAAGGCGGAGCATGGGCCTTGACACAAGGTATGGCAGGGTTTGGCGTTGCATTAGCATTACCTTTTACTTTATTCGCAATATTTCCACAATGGTTACAAAGCTTACCTAAATCAGGTGGTTGGTTGGATACCGTAAAAAAGATATTGGC
>JBIIRW010000066.1:0-9314 GCA_044341385.1 Sediminibacterium sp.
GTAAATGGGCTCTAAATAGCTCATTTTCAGCTATTTTATGAAATTGGGTGATGAACTTAGCTAGCAAAACCGTACATTTGCAGATTGCCCTTTTTGAAGGGTTATTTGTATCATTATGGCATTACCCTATTTAGTCAAACATATTTATAGTTACGGTACCGAAGAGGTGATTCGTAGAGGCAAAAAGATTTTTGCTTTAAAGAACATCGAATTGGTCAAATTTGATCCTTTAATTGGAAGTATCCATTGTAGGGTAAAAGATGATGGCTATAGTACCTATTATAAGGTAACCATTGAGAATTTTAAAAATCCCAACACCCTGTCATTAAGATGCGGATGTCCTTATAATTTATCTGAGGTTTGTAGGCATAAAGCAGCTGCTTTATTCCAAATACAAGACATGTTGGATAAAAACTTGTTGGATTACAAGCCTGCTTCTTATAAAACAACACATACCCAACTTCGTGCAAAAAGCTTGGATCTTAAAACCATCCGAATGCTTTGCTCAAAAGCAACTTTTGAAAAAGCAGAAGTCACTTTAAAGTCTATTCGACCACATATAATTTCGAGCGAAAATGAACGCGTTGTTGCCGAAATGGATATCGCTGGCAAAACACATATGATGATTATTCAAAAAAATGAAGAACGTTTTTTTGATACCTCTTGTGATTGTTTGTCTGAGACAGAGTATCCTTTGTGTTTGCATAAAACGGTGCTGCTATTGCAGTTGTTTCAATTGAAAGGGTCTGATTATTTTGAAACCATACGTAATTGGGATCGTGAAAAAAATAAGCTATTGGCTTTGTATGGCTATAGCTTGGAGGATGATACCAGAGATAAATTTGAATTTATATATCATGATGGGAAGCCGTTTTTAAAAGTATTGGATCCCAATATTAAAAAAATTAATGAGGAGCCAAGTCGCGTAACATTTAAGCGCCCATTAGGAAACGATTGGGATATTGAAGAATTAGAAGATCCAAAAGAGGCGCCACAAAAAACTATTGAGCGCTTGGGCCTTGTGATGCAACATCATCCTACGGAATATCCTTTTATTCATTTCAATGTCATTAAGGGAGAAGTGAATGAGCAAGGCACTTCCTATGTGGGTAAAGTAGAAAAATTAGATATTGCAAAATTTGTCATTCCAGATGAAATTAAAGAGGAAGATAAGTTGTTGTTGCAGTTGGTACGTAAATTACAAACGGCCGAGTTAACAAAGTACATCAATAAAAATTCACCCTTTGGTGGCATTTGGGATACCGTCATTAATGCAGATGAATCCAGTTTGTCTGAGGATACCAAGGGGCATATTCAGGAGTATCTACATCCTAAAATTGAAAAGTTGTGGAAGGATTTATCAGAACATCCTTTTAGCTTTTTTATTCCGCATAATAAACCATTCACCACCGCTAACTTGCAAAAAGCTGAATTAGTATTTGCGAATATTCAACCAGGATTTAAAGTGGAGAAGGAAGCGGATCGTTATTTGGTGTATGCGCATGTGAATTTACCGGATGGAATAATTCCTGTGGAAGAAAATCATGCAAAATCGCACTTTATCTTTCAATATCACCACCAGTTTTTTTGTTGGAAATCAAAGGACGATGTGAATTGGGTGGAGCAATTTTTACCTTCAGGCTGTCATGAAATAACGATTGAAGCATGGCCTAGTTATTTACAAAATACTTTGTTGCCTTTGTCCAAACAATACAAGGTAGAATTAGGCAATGTAGCGCAAGTGAAATTAAGGGGTCTGAAACCTTCCTTGCAAATTTTCCTAAAAGAGGATGCGCAGTTTTTACATTTTGAACCTTTGTTTGTTTATAATGATATTATTGTCCACAAAGAAGATGGTCCATCGGTGATCCAACAAGTGGGAGATAAAATTGTCATACTTGAAAGAGATCTAGCAACAGAGCGGACTTTGATGAATGATATCGAACAATTACATTCTGGATTTGTAAGATTTAATCAAGGAAATGTATTGTCCCTAAAGGGGGCGGAAGTTTTAAAAAATAATTGGTTTTTCCTTTTTATAGATACTTTAAGAGAAAAACAAATACCCCTATTTGGTACGGAAACTTTAAAGCAATTTAAATTTAATACGGCTAAGCCATCCACCAGATTATATATTAGTAGCAATACCGATTGGTTTGATGCTAAGGTTGAAATTTCCTTTGGTGATCAAAAAGTAAGCGTACAGGATATTAAAAATATGCTTGCCAATAAGCAACAGTTTGTTCCTTTAAAAGATGGTAGTTTAGGTTTGTTGCCTGAGAAATGGTTAAATAAATATTCTTTACTATTTAAAGTTGGTGAAGGAAAAACAGATAATCTTAAATTAAGCAAGTATCATTTTTCAATACTTGATGAATTATACCAACAAAGAGATGAAGAAGAGTTAATATTTCAATTGGAAGGGAAGTATGAAAAAATCAGGGAACGTTATGCGATTACTGATATTGCGCCACCAGCGCATTTGTCACCTATCTTACGCCCTTATCAAGTGAGTGGATTTCAATGGTTAAATTATTTGCATGATGTGCAATGGGGTGGTATTTTGGCAGATGATATGGGTTTGGGAAAAACAATTCAAACCTTATCTTTCTTGCAGCACTTGAAAGAAAAAAATGGCAAACTTGTAGCCTTAGTGGTTTGTCCAACCACGTTATTATACAACTGGCAAAATGAATTAAAAAAGTTTACGCCTACTTTAACCTATCAAATACACCATGGGGGAACGCGAAGTCGCAAACAAGTAGTCAAGGAGGAAATTGAAGTGATCATTACGACCTACGGTACCTTGAGAAGTGATATTAAAATGTTTGTGGAGGTTGATTTTGATTATGTGATTTTAGATGAAAGTCAAGCGATTAAAAATCCTTCTAGTAAAGTAACAAAAGCAGCTTGCTTGTTAAAGGCGAAAAATAAATTGTGTTTGAGTGGTACGCCATTGCAAAACAACACTTTTGATATTTATGCACAAATGAACTTCTTAAACCCGGGGATGTTGGGTTCAATTGAATACTTCAAGCATAATTTTTCAATGCCGATTGATAAATTTGATGAGAAAGAACAAAAAGAGCATCTAAGAAAATCGGTTTTCCCATTCATTTTAAGACGAACCAAGGAGCAGGTGGCAAAGGATTTGCCAGAAAAGCAAGAAATGGTATTGTATTGTGAGATGGGTGATGAACAAAGAAAAATTTATGAAGCTTATCGTAATGATTATAGAGATAAGTTGATAGGCATGGTGGAAGAAAAAGGAATTCAAAAATCACAACTATCCATTTTGCAAGGTTTAATGAAACTCCGTCAAATTTGTGATAGCCCTGCTATTTTAAAAGAGGAAAATTATCCAAATGCTTCTGTTAAGTTAGATGAGCTTACGCGAGAAATTGCTGAAAATATTGGTGGGCATAAGGCATTGGTCTTCTCTCAATTCCTAGGCATGCTTGCTTTAATTAAAGAAGAGCTAACCAAATTGGGCATTGATTACGAGTATTTTGATGGAAGTAGTTCCATTCAAGAAAGAGAACGTGCTATTGAACGTTTCCAAAATGATGATAATTGTAGGGTATTCCTGATTTCATTGAAAGCAGGTGGCGTGGGATTAAACTTAACTGCAGCTGATTATGTATACATTGTTGATCCTTGGTGGAATCCGGCAGTAGAACAACAAGCTATTGATCGAACCCATCGTATTGGGCAAACGAAAAATATATTTGCATATCGTATGATTTGTAATGATACGGTAGAGGATAAGATTTTAAAATTACAGGATCGCAAACGCTCCTTGGCGAAGGATTTGATTTCAGATGAAGACGGTTTTGTAAAATCTTTAACCAAAGATGATATTGCCTATCTGTTTAGTTAGGCATTTGCTTGCGTCCATTTATTAGATTGAATTTCGCATATTTTTTTATTATATTTAGACTGCAAAGTTTAAAACATGAAAAAATATAAGTTATTATTTGCTGCACTACTTTTTGCTTTTATAAGTGGGGCACAGCCGCCAATAAAATTTCATACCATTCAAGGACTTACTATTTTAGGAAGGCCTTTCCCGAATCAAACTACTTATCATCGTTTCCCAGATAGTTTGGAATCGCTATTGCGAAAGCCGGTTTGGCAATTTAGTACCAACTCTACAGGCATTGCTATTTATTTTGAATCCAATTCAAAACAAATAAGCGCAAAGTGGAAAACTGGAGATAAGGCAAGCTACCCGCATGTAGCGGCTACACTTGTTAAGGGTGTTGATTTATATGCGATGGATAATAATCAATGGTATTATGTGGGTATTGGAAAACCCAACAACCCAGTATATCAAGAGGCATCCATCATTAAAGGTTTGGATGGCGGTGTTAAACAATTTTTAATGTATCTCCCTGACTATGAAACTACTGATTCTGTAGTAATAGGCATTGATTCAAATGCAATGATTCAACATGTGACCAATTCCGTTTTTGCCAATAAAAAACCAATTGTATTTTATGGTACTAGTATTGTGCAAGGTGCTTCGGCAATGCGCAGTGGCATGGCTTATCCAGCAATTATTGAACGCGGCTTGCAAAGGGAAACTATTAATTTAGGATTCAGCGGTAATGGACTTTTAGATTCAATGTTGGCCGTGATTATGTCTAATATAGATGCAGCCTGTTATGTGATTGATTGCGGGCCTAACCTAACACCTGAACAAGCAGAAGAAAGAACTTTACCATTTTTAAAGTTGCTCAGAAAAATCAAACCTACAACACCCATTTTATTAGTTGAACAAATAGATTATCCATTTGCGCGTTTTGTTTCAACTATGGATGAAAAAATTAAATTAGTCAACCAGCATTTTAATAAAGCCTATACCACTTTTAAAAAAGACGGAGATAAAAATATTTACTACTTACCATCGAAAGGTATTATAGGAGAGGATGGAGAAGGTACCGTGGATGGTGTTCATTTAACGGATCTTGGATTTTATCGGATGGCAAATGCCATTAAAAAAAAGCTACAAACTATTTTAAAATAATTTGTAGCGATAGTAATTTTTATAACGCACTTTACTAAATTTAGCTAAGATTTTTTGCTAAATATAAAAGCGCTAACAAAGGCAATTCATTAGCCAATGTTATGGGGAATTATTTTATTAATTCAGCTGCAGCAATATTAGCTTCTGGGTTTTTTAAAAATTCCGCTTTGCATTCAGTAGCGCAAAATCCGATCACTTTATTTTTATAGTGTGCCGTATCGCTTACGCCTGCCGTAACTGGCATTCCGCATGTAGGATCTTTTTTGTTGTCCAATATTTTAACGTCATAGGTTTTTTCAATTGCTGTATCTGTAGCCATATTAGCAGTTGTTTCACTAGTAGTGGCACTATTTGCTGTATCATTCATTGGGTTTTCACAAGCGATTAAAAACATAGTTACACAAATGAACAAAGTAATGATTGGTTTTCTCATATTGGTTGTATTAGATTTCTTATTGTACAAAATTACACCTCAAAATCCTTAGTTGGAAACTAACAGGTATTCTTTTACCAGCTAATCGTTCTATTAATGGGGCAAATACCAAGTTTTTAAGTCAAAAGGGGCCTATTTATCTAATTATTTTATATTTTTACACCTCATTCCTTAAACAAGGATCTTATTAAATGAAACAGGCGAACCAACATAACCTTATTACAAGTGCCATTAATGCACCTGTTCCTGTTTTGAACAGAATTAGGACAATTAACTTTCCAAGATTGGATAAGTTTTTTTCCCGACGTGGATTCTGATAGGACGAGCAATTGGCAGTTGCCCCTATCAGTGGAAAAATCCCCGACATATTCATTTCTACAGCCAAATCTGTTCATTCATTTAAACTAATTTACATCATTGGAACCTAACATTATAGTTCGAATAGCCGATAGTGGGGATACTGTGTATGCAGAAACCATCACCAACGAAATGGCATCTTCAGCTAAAGCGCGTGGCACAGGTATTGCCAAAAGAAGCCCGGAATATGTATCGCAAAAAATTCAGGAAGGTAAAGCGGTCATCGCGCTTACGGCTACTGGAGAATGGGTGGGCTTTTGTTATATTGAAGCCTGGCAACATGGACAATTTGTAGCGAATAGTGGTTTAATCGTTGCTCCTGCGTATCGAAAAACTGGGATTGCGAAAAAAATTAAACATACCATTTTTCAACTCTCGAGAGACAAGTATCCAAATTCAAAACTTTTTGGATTAACGACTGGTTTAGCCGTGATGAAAATAAATAGCGAGTTGGGGTATGAGCCAGTGACGTATAGCGAATTAACAGATGATGAAGAATTTTGGGCAGGCTGTAAAAGCTGTGTGAATTATGATATTTTAATGAGTAAGGATCGAAAAAATTGTATGTGTACGGCCATGTTATATGAGCCTAAACAGGATACAAACCAACAAGAAGCAGTTTTGGATATAAATGAAGAAGCTAATTTATTTATGAAAATCAATAACGGTAAATTCATAAGCTGGCTTAGAAAAAAATAATTATTATGGAAAAAGTTGTCGTAGGATTTAGTGGCGGGTTAGACACTACGTATTGTGTTAAATACTTAACCCTTGAAAAAGGATTGGAAGTGCATAGTGTGATTGTAAATACGGGTGGTTTTTCTGAGGAAGAATTAAAAAAAGTAGAAGCACATGCCTATGCATTGGGCGTAAAAACACATACTACTGTTAATGCAGTAAAAGGTTATTATGATAGTATTATAAAATATTTGATTTATGGAAACATCTTGAAAAATAATACCTATCCTTTGAGTGTAAGTGCTGAAAGATTAAGTCAAGCTTTGCACATTGCGGAACATGTAAAAAAAGTGGGTGCTAAATTAGTCGCACACGGAAGTACAGGTGCGGGTAATGACCAGGTTCGATTTGATATGATTTTTAATATTATGATTCCAGGTGTTGAAATTTTAACACCTATTCGTGATTTACAATTAAGTAGAGAAGCAGAGATTGAATACTTAAAAGCGAAGGGGGTGGAAATGAATTTTGAGAAAGCGGCGTATTCCATCAATAAGGGCTTGTGGGGTACCAGTGTTGGTGGAAAGGAAACCCTGAACTCAAAAGGAATGTTGCCAGAAAGTGCATGGCCAACACAAATGACCAAGGAAGGCGCTTCGGAGGAAATGGTCATCGGTTTTGCGCATGGAGAAATTAATAAAGTAAACGGTCAATCTTTCGCACATCCTACTGAGGCGATTCAATATATTCAATCTATTGCGGGTGCTTATGGTATTGGTCGTGATATACATGTGGGGGATACTATCATTGGTATTAAAGGTAGGGTTGGATTTGAAGCTGCGGCACCCATGGTTATTTTAAAAGCGCATCATGCGCTAGAAAAACATGTGTTAACCAAATGGCAATTGTCATGGAAGGATCAGTTGGCACAGTTTTATGGCAACTGGTTACACGAAGGTCAAATATTAGATCCAGTGATGCGTGATATTGAAGCCTACTTAAATAATTCACAAGCACAAGTAACAGGAGAAGTATTTATTCAGTTACATCCCTATCGTTTTCAAATCATTGGTATTGAATCGGAGAACGATTTAATGAGTGCGAAGTTTGGCAAGTATGGCGAAATGAATACAGGTTGGACGGGTGCAGATGTTAGAGGGTTCACCAAAATATTTGGTAACCAAACTGCCATCTTTCATCATGTTAAAGAAGAAAATAAAAAGTAATTTATTATCGACAGAATTATAAAATGAATCAAATGCAAAAAGTAAATATTGGTATTGTTGGAGGCGCTGGTTATACAGGTGGTGAATTACTACGTGTATTGTTGCGACATCCAAATGCGCATATTTCTTTTGTGCATAGCACAAGTAGTGCAGGCGAATTAGTGAGTAAGTTGCATGCTGATTTATTGGGTGATACCTCATTGAAATTTACAAACACATTGGATCAGAATATTGATGTATTGTTTTTATGTGTAGGACATGGAGATGCAAATAAGTTTTTAACTGCCAATGAAATAAAAGCAAGTATAAAAATTATTGATCTTTCACAAGATTTTAGATTAGCAGGTTCGGCAGCCATCGGGGATAGAAACTTTGTATATGGCTTACCTGAATTACAAAGAGAAGCAATTAAGTCAGCCACCAATATTGCAAATCCGGGATGTTTTGCTACTGCTATACAATTAGGTTTATTGCCATTGGCTGCGAAGGGATTATTAAAGGAGGTTTATACAACAGGCATCACTGGTTCAACAGGCGCAGGACAAGGCTTAACTAATACCAGTCATTTTAGTTGGAGGGCTAATAATATCCAAGCTTACAAAACATTACAGCACCAACATTTGAACGAAATTGTTCAAAGTTTGGCACAATTGCAAGGCAATCAAAATGCGGAAGTAAATTTTGTTCCTTGGAGAGGCGATTTTACAAGAGGCATTTTTGTAACATCGGTGGTAAGTGCTGATTTAAGTTTGGAAGCAGTCTATGATTTGTATAATGCTTACTATGAAGGTCATGCATTTACGCATGTGTCAAAAAATAATATCGATTTAAAACAAGTAGTTAATACCAATAAGTGCATCATTCATATTGAAAAACAAGGAAATAAAATTGCCATTCATTCAGTGGTTGACAATTTATTAAAAGGCGCGGTAGGTCAAGCGGTGCAAAATATGAATTTGATTTTCGGAATCGATGAAGCTGCGGGCTTACAATTAAAAGCAAATTATTTTTAATAACAAGATAAATAAATGATCACAGCTAAATTTCATATTACGTAATAGCTGTTTTTCAAAATAAAATTTAATAGTATGTCTTTATTTAACGTGTATCCTTTAAACCCCATCGCTATTACAAAAGCTGCAGGCAGCCGCGTATGGGATGATAAAGGACAAGAATATTTAGACATGTATGGTGGGCATGCGGTCATTAGTATTGGTCATACGCAACCTCATTGGGTAAAGCGAATTGAAGAACAGTTGCATGCGATTGCTTTTTATTCAAATTCGGTAGTGATGCCCATTCAGGAAGAATTGGCAACTGCATTGAATAACATTAGTGGAAAAAAGGACTTTCAATTATTCCTTTGTAATAGTGGTGCAGAAGCAAATGAGAATGCATTAAAATTAGCCTCCTTTCATACAGGCAGAAAAAAAATAATAGCCTTTAAAAAATCGTTTCATGGTCGTACTTCATTAGCAGTGGCTGCGACTGATAATCCAAGTATTGTTGCGCCAGTGAACGAAACAGATAATATTGTTTTTTTACCTTTTAATGATATTACGGCACTGCAAAAATGTTTTGCAGAACAAGG
>JBIIRW010000067.1:0-9298 GCA_044341385.1 Sediminibacterium sp.
TTATATTGTCGGCCTGGCTTAATTTGTTCACGTGGAAATTGTAATAACTGTTCATATCCTCCGTAACAATCTTCAACATAAAGTCAAATTCCCCTGAAATACTATAGCACTCTACCACGTCAGGCAAATCATTAATCAATTTGATAAATTGCCCACCGGATTGCTTACTGTGTTGATTCAAAGACACATAGCAAATCACCATCAGCCCTTTTTTGACTTTTGTTCCGTCAATTAAAGTAGCATATTGCTTAATCACCCCATTCGCTTCAAGCCGCTTAATACGCTCATGCACCGGCGTAGTACTCAAATGAATCTGATCTGCAATTTCCTTAACAGTGATCCTAGCATTGTCTTGTAATAGGCGCAAAATGGCTAAATCCTTCTCGTCTAAGGAGATAGACTGTTGCGCAATAGCCGAATCTACTAATGGAGTACTACTTTTCATTGTTTTTTAGCATAAATTATCATAAAAATAGTAATATATAGCCGTTTATCCTAAAAATATCAAATATTTTATTATTTTATCCTATTTCATACCTTTGCCCTCTAAATAAATTAACATGTCTAACTTACAAAACATCGATTTTAGCCTACCTTATAAAGTAGCCGATATCACATTAGCAGATTGGGGTCGTAAAGAAATCCGTTTGGCTGAAGCAGAAATGCCAGGTTTAATGAGTATCCGTGCCGAGTACGGACCTAGCCAACCATTAAAAGGAGCGCGTATTGCGGGTTGCTTACACATGACTATTCAAACTGCTGTATTAATTGAAACATTAACTGCTTTAGGCGCTGAAGTAAAATGGAGCTCTTGTAATATATTTTCAACACAAGATCAAGCCGCTGCCGCAATCGCTGCAACAGGCGTTGGTGTTTTTGCTTGGAAAGGTCAATCTATTGAAGAAGGTGACTGGTGTATTGAACAAACATTATTCTTTGGTGGTGCAGACCGTCCTTTGAATATGATCTTAGATGATGGTGGCGATTTAACCAATATGGTGTTAGATAAATACCCTCAATTTGTTGCAGGTATTAAAGGATTGAGTGAAGAAACAACAACAGGTGTTCACCGTTTATATGAGCGTATGGCGAAAGGTACTTTACCAATGCCAGCAATTAACGTAAACGATTCAGTTACGAAATCTAAATTTGATAATAAATATGGTTGTCAAGAATCATTAGTAGATGCGATTCGTCGTGCAACTGATGTAATGATGGCTGGTAAGGTAGCAGTAGTTGGTTCATACGGTGACGTAGGAAAAGGATCTGCTGCATCCCTTCGTGGTGCTGGTTGTCGTGTAATGGTTACTGAGATTGATCCTATCTGTGCTTTGCAAGCAGCGATGGATGGTTTTGAAGTAAGAAAAATGATTGACGCAGTAAAAGAAGCAGACATTATTGTTACTGCATCTGGTTGTCGTGATTTGATCAACGAAAAACATTTTAGATCAATGAAAGACAAAGCGATTGTTTGTAATATTGGTCACTTTGATATTGAAATTGATATGGCATGGTTAAATAAAAATTATGGTCATACAAAAGATACCATCAAACCACAAGTTGATTTGTATAATATCGATGGTAAAGATGTCATTATTCTTGCAGAAGGCCGTTTGGTAAACTTAGGTTGTGCAACTGGTCACCCTAGCTTTGTAATGAGTAACTCTTTCTCTAACCAAACTTTAGCACAAATAGAATTATGGACCAACCATAAGAACTACGAAAACAAAGTATACGTTTTACCTAAACATTTAGATGAGAAGGTAGCGCGTTTACACTTAGCGAAAGTAGGTGCTGAATTAGATGAGTTAACTACTGAACAAGCAGAATACTTAGGTATACCAGTAGCTGGACCGTTCAAGTCTGATGCATATAGATACTAAAAAATAATCATTAAACTAGGCACCAAATTATACGATTCAAACTGCTAATGAACATAGCAAATAAAAATGGTTGATTTCACTGCATAGCTTATAGAATAATTTCAACTTTCCCCTTGCCGTCCCGATAAATCGGGACGGCTTTTTTATTTATACCCTTTAAATACAGCTATATTTTTTAGTACCTTTAAACCCAACATTTAAAATAGATTCATTAACCACTATTAAAAAGGCTTTATGAAAATTTCAAATTTTATATTTACCGTTTCTTTACTTGTGATCACAAGTTTTTCAAATGCGCAACAAATTGCTATTATACCCGAACCTTACCAAATGAAAGTGGGTAAGGAAAGTTATATCCTACCTAAAGTTGTCGTTGTTAACGCACCCACTTCAGCTAGTGTAATTAGCGAATTAATTTCAAAAAAAATTACTGCGGTTACCGGGCGTCAAGTAACTAAATCAAGTACTAAATCAAATATTGATTTGCAAATAACCAACGAAACTGAATTAGGCAAGGAAGGTTATCATTTAGATGTGAATGAAAAAGGAATACAAATTAAAGCAAATACCAATGCAGGTTTATTTTATGCTTGGCAATCATTACTTCAAATAATGCCAACTGCCATATTCAATAATTCAATTCAAAATAATGTAAGCTGGAAAATTCCTCATGTATCCATTACCGACAAACCTCGTTTTGGATGGAGAGGTTTAATGTTAGATGTTAGCCGCCACTTTTTTACTAAAGCAGAAGTGAAAGAATACATTGACAACATGGTATTATATAAATACAATGTTTTACACCTGCACTTAACAGATGATCAAGGTTGGCGTATTGAAATTAAAGCATTGCCTAAATTAACTGAAGTGGGCGCTTGGCGCGTAGACCGCAAAGGTAAATGGGCAAATATATCCGCCCCAGCCTTGGATGAACCAAAAACTTATGGCGGCTTTTATACCCATGAAGATATTAAAGAACTAGTGGCATATGCAAAATCAAAATTCGTAGAAATTTTACCTGAAATTGATATCCCAGGACATAGCATGGCATTTTTAGCCGCCTACCCGTTAAGCACCACGCCTAATTACAATTACCAAGTTAATGCAGGTACTGAATTTATGGATTGGACAGGATACAATGGACATGCGACCGCAAAAATCGATAATGCATTGAACCCTGCCAATGAAACAGTTTATAACTATTTAGATAAAATTTTCACAGAGGTCGCCTCCCTATTCCCATTTGAATATATCCATATGGGCGGAGATGAAACTGCAAAAAACAATTGGGAGAAAAGTACTGATATACAAAATTTAATGAAAAGAGAAAACCTTAAAGATCAGCATGAAGTACAAAGTTATTTTGTAAAGAGAGTAGAGAAAATTATTAATGCAAAAGGAAAAAAATTAATGGGATGGGATGAAATATTGGAAGGTGGTTTGCCAGGTAATGCTGCAGTAATGAGCTGGAGAGGAATGCTAGGAGGTATTGAAGCAGCTAATCAAAAACACCAAGTAGTGATGACCCCAAATGACTTCGCCTATATTGATTTTTATCAAGGAGAGGTTACCGCCGAAGGAAAAGTATACAAAGGCTTGAGAATGAAAAAAACTTATGAATTTGAACCCCTTCCACAAGGCATTGACCCAAAATATATATTAGGAGGGCAAGCCAATTTGTGGACGGAGCAAATATTAAGTTTAAGAAGTGCACAATATTTAACCTGGCCTAGATCCATGTCCATTGCCGAAACACTCTGGTCACCCAAAGAAAAAAAGAATTGGCAATCTTTTTCCGGAAAAGTAGAAAAGCAATTTGAGATTTTAGATGCTTTAAATATTAAGCATGCGAAAAGCATGTATGACCCAATTGTTACAACTACCTCCAACACTAAAGGAGAACTTATAGCAAAAATGGAAGGCGAAGTAGATAATTTAAAATTTTACTACTCCATTGACGAATCCTTACCAGACCAGTTTAGTGACGAATATAAAGGATCATTTGTGGTTCCTAGCGATGTTACTATTTTGCGTGTTATTAGTTACCGAAACGGCAAGCCTATCGGAAAAATGTTACACATTCCCATGGAATCATTACAAAGCAGGGCAGTTAAAACTTTGTAACCTACATAAAAGTTCAATTAGGCAGTTTGTAATAAAATTGTCGCATTAAAAATACAATAAGCCCCGTCCACCGCGAGTACTCGAGGGGACGGGGCTTATTGTTAGTTATATTCAGTAAATTTGAACTGCTTACATTAACAACATGAGGGTATTACTTATTTTATGGCTGGCATTACTTATTTCGCAATGTAACCTTCATGCTCAAAACAATCCATTAGATAGTATCCCAAAACAAAATACGACTGATAAAAACAAAACATCGCTAAAGCTTAGAGTTTTAAAAAGCATAACTGGCAATGCTGAATCCATGACCGACACCAACAGGGATGTAATTGCAAATAATATTGAATTATTATCAAAATATAATGGCAAACAAATCAATAATATTATTATTGAACAACATAATTTCTCCACCAATATCAACCTTCCTCAAGTAAACCAAAAAGACAACTTTACAAATATTGCCAATAAGCTACATAAAAGCTCATCCGATAATACAATAAGAAAAAACTTATTCTTTAAACCCAACGACTTACTCAATCCTATAATAATTGCCTATAATGAAAAATGGTTAAGAGACCTCACCTTCATTCAAGATGCACGTATTATTGCAATTCCTGTAAAATACGATACCAACAAAGTAGATCTATTCATCATCACCAAGGATATATTCCCATTAGGAGGAAATTTAAATATAAAAAATCAAAATTCATTTGATGCCTCATTGAGTGATGAAAATTTATTTGGCACCGGTAATAGATTGAAAATTAACCACAATTTTGATAATACCCGAATTCCAAAACCTGCATTCGGATATGAGCTAACGCTAAGAAACCTTTTTGGAAGCTTTATTAATATGAACGCAGGGATGAATGACTATACCAATAGTATTTCCGATGGATCAAGGTCGGCGATGAATAAACACTTATTAGGGGAACTCCCTTTTCTCCATCCTTTAAGTAATTGGACGGGCGGATTTGAATTAATGGAATTTAAAAACACAAATGCCTACCCTAGTAAATGGAGTGATAGTTTATTTAATAGTAAATTAAATTACCACTACGATACAAAGGATTTTTGGCTTGGATACCAATTATTTTTTAAAACAAAATTAAATAAAATTAATCGACGACATATAATACAGTTACGACACTTTGAAAATAGTTTCAATATTCGCCCAATTAACTTCTTAGCCCAATTGGATAAAAATTATCGAAATATCAATGCTAATTTTTTGTCAATCACCGTATTCAACCAAAACATTATCAGGACAAAGTATTTATATGGCTTTGGGCGTAACGAAGATTTACCTATTGGACAATCCTTGAGCTTAACTTTGGGGAATTACTACAGAGATCATAATAGCATTTCCTATGCTGGTTTAAATTATGAAAAATACGCATTACAATCCTCAGGAAATTATTCGCATTTGAATTTCAATATAGGTAGTAGCTATACCGAAAAGAAATTCCAGGATTTTAGGTTTTTATCTAGCTTAGAAATAATTGGCAAATTAAAATATTCCAAAAATGGATCCCCCTACCGGCATTTATTCAATATTAGTATTGCACAAACTTTAAATAATAAATTTAATGAGGCCTTATTGATTTATAGTAATTATGGCATTCCGCAATTAAACAAAGAACAAATCAAAGGGGGTACACGTATTTCAGGTAATTGGGAATCGGTTTTATACAGTGCCAAAACTATCTATGGATTTAAATCCTCCCCATTTGTATTTGCCAATCTTACTTATATAAAAGCCATTGACGAAGTAAAGAAGAATGGAGGGATATTTGCTGCTGTTGGAACTGGCACTAGAATACGAAATGAAAATCTCATTTTTGGGACCATTGAGCTAAAGTGCTTTTACCTACCACGAACCGATTTACAAGTAAGTCCATGGAACTTTAGTTTCATCACTAATTTGAAATATAAATACAATTCGACCATCATTCACAAACCCGATTTTGTTGAAATTAATTAAAAATCTAGTGGTCCAAATTCAACCTTTAGCTCTTATTTTTGTTATATAATGTATGGTTCAAGCATATAATTTTTTAGCCAGCTGGCAGTTATTCCCCGAAAAAAGTGAATTCGAGTACCAACTCGTTCCAAAATCCGGAAATTACAAAATTGAAAGCATTCAAAATGCCCATGCGCTTAGCTTTAGTCATAATTGGGTAAACATAGAAAATGAAGCTTTTTATGCCCAATATAGTGTGAATCCTAATGGAATCGCACAGCCCTTTGACAACCATTTATTAGGCAATGAGGTTATTGCCGAAGTAAATAATGGCTCCTGTTTAACAGTGCAATTTAACAAGGACAATAAGGAAGTTTTAAAAGTGGTTCATGAAATATTGGCCAATGGATTTTTAAAAGTTACGCATTACGGCTTCAAAGAAAATAGCGATCCCTTTAAAAATATTGAAATATACCACAAACAATTAAGTGTGCTCCCCTATGCCTCTTCTGCAGGAAGTGTGGCTATTAGACCCACCAAGGAAGGCGTTATTAAACACAAAGCATTATCTGCTATGGAGGATCAAACCAATATGCAGTTAAATCAAATCAAAGAGCAAATTGAATTATTGGCCAAGCAAGCTCAGGAAATACGCAAACGTAAGGAGTTAAGCTTAATGATTTACGAAGCTAAAATAACTTTCAAACCACAAATTGGGCAAGTATATCATGTATATGAAAAAACGGACGGGTCGCATGTGCTTTCATTAGTTGCCCCTAGTGAATGGGGCGGAGGATCGGGTCCATTTGCCGGATTTATTGCAACGGTGAAATTATTAGCCGATCATACTTGGATAGAATGTTAATACCCGTACTTCGCTAAAATACCATCTACCTTCTTTTCAATTGCTGTATTTTTTTCAACTGGTGGCGCATGATGTTTTTTAATCGTCGCATCAAAAATTAAAGGGCCATTTGCCCCCCAATGTTTTTGTTCGATAAAACTATCCACCCCTTCCATATCATGCGAAGGATTTGTTCTTGTAAAACAAGCCCATAAAAAATTATTACTGTCTTCTGCCATCCAAGTTGGATTTTCAGTTAATATAAACATCACTACCCCTAGCTCATTTAATAAATTTGCACCCTGACCCTTTAACTTTTCTTGAAGCCCTTTTGTATTTATTAAAGCGGCATCTACAGCAATAATGCCAGGTAATACTAATTTTGCATTCACATTTAGTTGCTGAATTTCATTAGGCACAGTGTTAGCTAAACTTCTTTTCGCATCGCCATAAGCAGCAATCACTACTTTGGATCCAGCATTTAAATTTTCACCAGAATAATCCAAGGTATCCATCGTTGTTTTCGTGTAAAAATGAATATCGCTGGTTAAATCAATGCGTTCTAACAAAAATTTAAAATAAGCAGGGACTTCATGTGTACTTATTTGATTCGTATCATCCGCTGTTATAAAAACAAATTTCGCCAAGCTTAATTGTCCGGTACCTAAAATATGATTCGCAATGGTTAAAATTTCAGCGGGTTTTTTATTTTGCAAATACGGCGTATACCTTTCACTTCCAATGGCTAATAATAATGGATGTACGCCAGCAGCATCTACCGCATGTACTTCTTTTAAACCAGGTATTTCATTGGATACAGCAGATCCTGTCATGCTATGTATTAATTGTCCAAAGCTGGTATCTTCTTGTGGAGGTCTACCAACAACCGTGAAAGCCCAGATTGCATTTTTTCGTGCATACACTTTATGCACTCTCATCACAGGAAAAGGATGCTGCAAACTATAATAGCCAAGATGATCCCCAAAAGGACCTTCGGGTTTATTTTCACCAGGGAATACCTCACCAGTGATTACAAAATCCGCATCTGTGCTAATACAAAATCCATCTTTATACGTATATCCAAATCTCTTGCCTGCCAATACACCAGCAAAATTCATTTCACTCATTCCTTCAGGAAGAGGCATCACCGCTGCAACTGAATGCGCTGGCGGACCACCCACAAAACAACTTACTTTTAAAGGCAACCCTTTTTTATTTGCTTTGGTTTGATGCACCCCAATACCACGATGTAATTGATAATGCAACCCAATTTCCTTATTTAAAATATAATCATTCCCATTTAATTGAATTCGGTACATGCCTAAATTCGAATGTCCGATGCCTGGTTTATCCGCATCTTCTGTATACACTTGTGGTAGTGTAACAAATGCACCCCCATCCATTGGCCAATGATGTATTAATGGAAGATCACTAATATTTATTTCCTCAAATAAAACCGGTTTTGAAATTGGATTTTTATTGGGTAATGCATTCAAAGCTGCGGGTAAAGCTGCCAAAGATTTTAATGGATTTTTAATGGCAGCAGTAGGATCAATCTTAATATCAATCAATTGCTTCACCTGTGGTAATGTATCCCTAAAAATAAATTGACTTCGCTCAAGCGTTCCAAAAATATTACTCGCAGCCCGAAACTTGGATCCTTTTACATTTTCGAATAAAATGGCTGGCCCTTTTTGCTCAAAAACACGCAAATGTATTGCGGCCATCTCCAAATACGGATCCACCTGTTCTTTTATACGCAAAAGCTGTCCAGTTCGCTCCAAATCAAGTAAACATGCCTCTAAACTAGAATAAGCCATTCTCTTTTAATTGAGTTACAAAAATAACTTAAATTCGCTCATGACTCGTTTAAGTGTGAATATAAATAAGATCGCCACTTTAAGAAATAGTCGTGGCGGCGATAATCCAAATTTGGTGCAAGTGGCCAAGGATTGTGAACGATTTGGCGCCCAAGGTATCACGGTTCATCCCAGACCTGACGAAAGGCATATTCGGTACCAAGATGTGCAAGATTTAAGCAAAATTTTAACTACAGAGTTCAACAT
This sequence comes from Sediminibacterium sp., assembly GCA_044341385.1. GTDB lineage: Bacteria > Bacteroidota > Bacteroidia > Chitinophagales > Chitinophagaceae > Sediminibacterium. Next base: position 8,884 of record JBIIRW010000067.1, read on the forward strand.
TGAAGGTAATCCCAAGGAAGATAAATTTGTAGCATTAGTATTAGCCGTGAAACCAGCACAAGTAACTTTGGTTCCTGACGCCCTTGGACAACTAACCAGTGACCATGGCTGGGATACTATTAGCGAGCAAGCCTATTTAAAAAATGTGATCGAAAAATTTAAAACTGCAGGAATTCGTGTTTCTATATTTGTTGATCCCGATGAAAAAATGGTCAAAGCGGCTGCAACAACAGGAACTGATCGTATTGAACTATACACCGAAATGTATGCGAAGCAATTTGCTACGGCTAATAAAGAAGCAGCAATTGCCCCTTATATCACAGCAGCTGCATTAGCGAATCAATTAGGTATGGGCATAAATGCAGGACATGATTTAGACCGATTTAATTTACCCTATTTAATACAGCAAATCCCA
>JBIIRW010000013.1:0-30162 GCA_044341385.1 Sediminibacterium sp.
AGTGGGAACAAGTACAGAAGGGAGTACAGGCTTCGTCACCAGTTTGGTGTTGTTGTTGCTGAGTAGTAGCAGAAATCTTTTGCTCAGCCATTACATTACGCTCCTGCCTGTCAATGCATGGAAGGCATGACAGCACCAAAAGGTAAATGCTCATTATGAAGGCAAAAAATTTCATTGCGGCAAATATAAGCAGAAATATGAAAGGTTGTTCCCCTTTCTGAGTTTGAACAAAGAAATGATAAAAACTAACACAATTCCTCACGCAATAAAACCCAATGATAGCAAGTGTTTCAAGATAAAAAGTGAGTTTTCCTCACACAACAAAGGACCCACGATTTAACGTAAGTCCTTGATTTTCATGTAGCGAGACCGGGATTTGAAGGTTTCAACTAATGGTCATAACTAATTACTCTTGAAATTTTCCAGTTACCATTATCATTCTTCCAAATCATTAAGAATTTGAAAGTGCCTATTTCCAGTTTGCCATTTTCAATGTGTTTGAATTGATGTTTGCCAATCTCTATTGCCCCATAACCTTCTATTGGGTGAACCTCTAAACTCTCTTTAATAAGATTTCTTTTAAGGTCATAATCTCTATTGAAAATAGAATTGAAATTTTCAAACACCTTTTCAAAACCAATAAGTCCACCATTGTCTTGATACCACTCAAGGTCGTTAGTGAAATATGTTTTCATCAAATCTAGCTTCTTTGAATTGTATGCTGCGAACAAAGAACTATCAAGTTGGGCTACTTTATTAAAAAGCTCTTTTTGAGTAGTAGCAACCTTTCTTTCGTTTTGGCTTTGTGCAATAACAGTTGAATAAATTGAAATAGTCAATAAAAGTAGGATTAGATTCTTCATGTGTAAATATACAAAAATGCAAGTACCAATTACAGCAGTAGAAATATCATCATTAAAAGTTCGTATTTTCGATGAGAAATGATAAAGGCTAACACAGTTCCTCACGCAGAGTTATTCTTACAAATTACTTCTTGATTAACTCAAAGTATGTAACCAAAAATCTATCCTTAACAACGGATCCTTGGACTTTTGCTTTCTTGATTGCGTTACAGAAACCCTCTGAATCATGGGCATCACCATGGTCGTCTAAATCAGTTCCATCCACGAAGTAATTCTTGCCTTTAAATTTAATTGCTAAAAGACAGCCCTTTCCCTCCATTTTAAACATACAAGTGCCGCAAGTGGCTTCTACTTCATAAGTAGGATTCTTTGGATTGTATACTAATTTTTTCTTAGTAGTGTCTTGTGCATAAGTCAACGAAAAAGAAACCATCATAACAAGTAACAATAAACATTTTTTCATAAAATTGATTTTTAATAATTTAAATATAAACCTATACCATATCCCATATCACTATCGTAGTGTGTTCTTAATCCCATATTTTTATTGAAGATGTATCGTGCACCAACCATAAACTCTTTATCAGTATTGACCATGAATTCACCTCTTAATCTCTTAGAGAATGGGATGTCTTCTCTCATAAGCTGCAGTCTAAGATTTCCATCTTGATATACTTCAGTTTGAAAGGTAATCAACATTGGTAAAACATATGCAACACCAATACTTATTTGTCTTCTTTCATCTTTGGTATTGACTTGTCCAAATAGGTTTTTTTCGGATTCTCCGTTATGTAATTTTCTATACCTCCAATCAAATCCAATAAAAGGCATTAACCATTGCATTTTACCTATATACCTTCCAATGTGAGTTTCAGATTCATAACCATGCATATTATTATATCCTGATCTCCATTCAGAACCAATACTCCATCTTGTATTCTGTAGCATTGCCATCCCGTCATTCCCATTACTTGCGAAGTCGTTTTCAGCCATCGCATGGAATTTCCTGTCTTCTCCAAATAACTTCCTTTGGGCTAATTTTGGGTCTGGTATTAATGGATTAGGTGCCTGATTTTCATAACTAAAAATCCTGCCCATTCCACTCATCATGTGGTATAATATATGGCAATGAAAAAACCAGTCTCCTTCCATATTGGCATTAAACTCAAGGGTATCGGTCTCCATCGGCATAATGTCAATGATATTCTTTAAAGGTGCATTTTCTCCTTGTCCATTAAGTACTCTAAAGTCATGGCCATGTAAATGCATAGGGTGTCTCATCATAGAACCGTTGTAGATAATTATACGAACGTTCTCGCCCTTTTTAATTAAAATCTTGTCAGATTCAGACACCACTTTATTATCCATACTCCATACATACCTATTCATATTGCCTGATAATTCAAACTTTATTTCTTTTGTTGGCGCGTCTTTAGGTAGAGTAGTATTGTATGGAGACTTCAACATTGCATAATTTAATGTCACGATATCCGATAATGCATTGCTATTGTACTGGTCTTTCTCACTGGATTTTAGTTGAGCACTTGATGGGCCAGTGATTTCTGGATACATAACAACATTCATGTCCATTTTATTTAAACTCATATTCATTCCCATATCATCTAAATCACCATTCATTTTCATCATAGAGTTCATCATCTTCATCCCTTCAAAATACTTTAACCTTGGCAGAGGTGCCATACTTTGTTTTTCACCTTCGCCCACATACATTAATGCTCGATTAATTCTATCTTCTGAAGTAGCTTGGAACGCAAATGATTTATTCTTTTCAGGAACAGACAAAACAATATCATAGGTCTCAGAAACAGCAATGATTAACCTATCTACTTCAACTGGCTCAATATCATTTCCATCATTAGCAACAACTTGAAACTTACCACCACCATAGTTTAACCAAAAATAGGTGGATGCTCCACCGTTAGATATTCTTAATCTTACTTTATCTCCAGCTTTGAATTGTGATAATTGACTTTCTTGGCTTCCATTCAATAAGAACTTGTCATAATACACATCACTCACATCCATTGCCAACATTCTCTTAAATTCATTTTTGACTTTGGTAGTGAAGTGACCTTCTTTTATCGCTTCTGCATAACTTTGGGTAGTTCCCTTTTTAATCGCGAACCAATCAGTTGCATTATGCAACATTCGGTGGATATTATTTGGGTTGTAATCCGTCCACTCACTAATTACCACTGGTATAGTAGGTAGATCATCAATGCCTTTTCTAAATGTTGGGTCATTCTGTCTTTTATTTAAAATCATTGAACCATACATCCCAATTTGCTCTTGCAAACCTGAATGACTATGATACCAGTGTGTCCCATTTTGTGCAATAGGAAAACGATATACATGTGTGGTACCCGGTTCGATTGGCATTTGTGTTAAATAAGGAACGCCATCCTCTTTATTAGGCAAAATAAGACCATGCCAATGTAAAGAAGTAGACTCCTTTAACTCATTGTATACATGAATTTCTGCTGTATCACCTTGTGTAAAAGTCATTGTTGGCATGGGTATTTGTCCATTCACAGCAATTGCTCTTTTGATTTTCCCTGTAAAATTCACCAAAGTATCTCTTACATGTAAATCATACCTAACGACCTTTTGAGCATAAAGAGTAACAGATGAACAAAACAAACCAGTTACAACAAGGTAAATAGATAATTTATTTAATTTCATTTTTACTTTATTATTGTATGGTTTCAACTACTTTACCGCAGGTTAACATTTGATTGCCGTAATAGGGATTCTTAACCTTGTTTTCTAAACTTAACCAATTCGCTCCTTTACCTTTATTCGCCATTGGACAAAATTGATAGTAAATAGGTGTTTCAGATTTAGAGACTTTTATTACAGTGTATAAGTTTTTAGACAAACTCATAAAGTGGTTTCTTTGGTTTGTTATATCTTTTGTATCACTTATGTATTCAGCGTCTTCCTTTAAATCATTAACCACTTTCATCCACTGCGTATGCGTTTCTGTATTAAGTTCACTCATATTTACTTCTCGAATGCTAGTTAAAAGTGTTTTTGAAGCACTGGACGAACTTGTACCATCACTTTTTACAAGCGCATCTTTTAGTTGAATATAAGCATCTAAAACCTTTTTGATATTGGTATTTGATTGAGCATTTGCAATAGATGCAAATAATATAATGGCAGCAGCCATCAATAGTTTTATTGATTTCATTTTTTCAATTTTTAGTAAATATAAATTTTCAAGTTATACAACTTGAGTAAAGAGAAATATAGCTTATGCTATTTTAGGAGGATGCCAAATTGAAATATGTACCTCATTATAGAAGGAAGGCTTATATATATTGTACTTCTTAAGAGTTGTACAAAAAAATATAGTTTCTATAATAACTTCTTTTTTGCAGACATAACCATTTGAACAAACAGAAGTGCAAGCACAGTTGTGATGAGTACATTTTTTATTACAATCGTGACCCATATCCTTATTATGTGATTTGCAACAATCAGACTTAGCTTTAGCCTTGGTCATGTTTAAAAAAGACGTTGCCTTAGTTGATTTGTGTGGCTTGTTACATGCATATAGATTGTTGGAGTAGAGATTTACCCCAATTACTAGTAGTAATAATATGATTATCTTATTATACATGACGTATGCAAAGGTATAATAAAACAAGATAAAATGAGACATTTATTACATCCTGTTCAATTTAATTGTAATTGTATTTATCTAAAATTTAACAATATTTGACAATTTAATTAAAGAACAAAATCAAACCCCGCATATACATCTGAAATCTCCTCCTTTGTAATTCCTAAATAGCGCCTTGATACCTGCGTGCTTGAATGGTTCAATATCATGGATATTTTCAAAAACACATCTTCGGAGCGGTTGTTCTCATCGTAAAGGAATCGAGCACCTGATTTGCGTAACGAGTGCGTAGATACAGCCTTCCGTCGGATGCCAACAAACCTAGAACCAAGCTGCAACAATCTATTTGTGTGACGTAATGAGTAATTGAAGATGGTACTTTGTAATTCTGGCTGTCCTATCAATTCATAATATTCAAGTAATAATGCCTTTAATACGGCACCCACTTTAATACTCCTTTTCTTACCTGTTTTCTTTTCATTTAAGACTAGTTCGTCTTTATTTAATACATTCTCCCAAGTGAAGCGAGATATGTCAGAATAACGAAGCAGTGTCCTAAATCCGAACTCTATTAGTAGCGCCATTTGATAGTTCTGCTCTTTTTGGAAATACCTGTTCAAACGTTTCAATTCGTCAGTGGTTAAATAATCACTGGTTTTTTCAATTGTAGTAGTCATAAAATATGTTTTGGCTAATGTAGAGCCGCAATGTCTTAAAACCAGCATTTAGACTCATTTTAGGTCATAAAAAAGCGCTAAAATTTGAGTTGTATTGAATATCAAATAGATGCATGTCTCTTAATAGGATTAACGGACATTTATGAAAATACAATTAGCATAAAAAAGGGTATTGTTTATTTCAATACCCTTTAACCTACATCCTATACACTACTGTATTTTCTATATCTCTATCAGGATCAAAATCTACTGGGTCAAAGTCTTCTACTTTTTCAATATCAATATTATAAATTTTGATGTATACATCGATCAAACTTGAAATGTAGTTGACCAATGTGACTCTGTCTGAACTAAGGGCTATGTTATCGCTAACCACATTATATTCTGTCATCATCCTTTGTATTGAGGCGTCAACGAATCGATATGTACTATTTTCAGTATCATAGAACTTATCTTGTGACCCTTTTTTGAATGCGAATACCACAATATCCTCCTTCTTTGGTTTACTTTTTCTCATTGTTATTTTTTTTAATAATGTTAGGGCTTTCAACAGTTTTGTTAATGAGTTTTTCTAACTGGGTTTCACTTATCATAATCTTCAGCTTGTTCCTTTTGTTAGGTACTCCTTCCTGTACAAGATTATCTACTTTCATAAAATATGTTTTAATATAAATATCTCAAAAGAGGGTAGAAACTCTCACCTGATTGTGTTTTATGTTACTGGGTCAAAGAAAATATGGCAAATTGAAATGCTTCTAGGATATTAGCCAATATGAAAATTGAAACGGCTGATTTAATATTTTATATCTACGAATTCGTGGTCATTTGCGGACTCATTTTTCGGATATATTTGGAATTTGAGGATAAACCTTCCACTCGTCCTGAAGTTGAAATTTTACCACCTCCAAGACCACCAGAATCGATTGTTAAGGTGCCTGAGATTGTAGCAATTGTTCCAACACCAAGACCACCAAGAAAGCATCCTGTATCAAAAAAAGAATACATTGATTTTTTCAAAGAAGTATTGACATGGTGCCAACAAAATATAAAACTGGGTAAGGATAGAAAAATACGGCCAAGGATTGATGTAAGTTTCAGCCAAAAAGGTAATGTACTGGGGTATTATCAGTACAATATCAAAAAAATAATGATGTATGTTTTAAAAAACGATACTCTTCGAGGAAATATCCAGACTTTCATCCATGAATACGTCCATCACCTTCAAATTAGAAGTGCCAAAGATAACGTTAGGTACAATACTCTGACAAGAAGAAAGGGGTACATTGATAATGACTTCGAGCGGGAGGCACGGGATCTTAGCAGTTTTTACCTAGACGATTGCTGTGAATATTTGAACGTTTAATAACCCAGTAAGTAGATAAGATCAGATCTGCAGGTGATCTTCAGGAAACATTTACTGGGATAAATTTAAAATCAGGTCTTACTTCACGCATAGCTCGATTACCACAATATGTCACAGCGGGTATTTTAGACCGTTATCACAGGGTAAAATTTGGGATATTGATATTGCAATCCCAAATATCGAAGTCGTAAATGAAGAATATAAAAGGATTTGTTTTATACCTGTCGATCACGACACGCTAGGTGACATTTTTGACAAAATAATATGGCTTATTTTGTCAGACTTTGCGACATTTTATCACCTAAAAAAGGCATGACAAAAATACCTTTTTGTCAATTTTACACATTTAGAAAATTTATTTTTTAGGCATTTTTTGTAAATGTCAATGTTTACAGGTGTTTCAGAAGAAAATATAACATGCAATACGTTATATCTTAAACCAATCTATTTTAAATTTTTGCGGCGCGGCATTTGATCACACAACAATAGAAATTTTTTTAATAACATTCTAAACCCATAACAAATGGAAAAGAAAACTAGATCAAGCGCGCGCACTCTTCGCAGAAAAAATAAGAAGAGTAATTCAATTTCAAATCTAAAGATTAACAAAACTAGATTAGGAAATCCACTACTAAGTCAAATTGAAGACACCTTATTTGATTTAAATTATGAATTACATCATGCATCAATTTTGGATAAAAATGATGAAGCAGTTTCTTTTGCTGAGAATCGAATTAAAAACAGTATTGAAATGTTTGCTTTTATGATCATAAAGTTTCAGAAGGATCAACCTATCACACATCAAGAGGCAATTGATAAAATGAAAACTTTAAATCAAGATGTAAATAAAAAAACAAAAATCATAGTTCAAAAACATGGTAGAAATCATCATTCAGGTCTTAATAGATCAAAAATCTTAAATAAGGATAAAAATACGATCATGTTTATTGTAACAGTAAAAAATGATTTTAGTAAATTCTTAATTCGAGAACTTAAAAGAGAAGCCTTATTAGGTGCCTGCAGGATGGAAGATGAGCGAATTACAACTCAAGAAGAAAAAAATGATGTATTAAATGCTCTGACGTATCATTTTAATGGGATTCCATTTATTACAAATGGACGAATTGCTACATTGGAAGATATTCATTATGCCGCGTTCTTCTACGTCTCAGGATCTCCACTTGTTAGAAAGTGGGTAGAAGAAAAAGAATTCCCTTTTGGAATTACATTAGAACTTGACTTGGAACAGCATAAAACTAAAATATTATGTTCCTCAATTGATGATTGGTTTAGAATGAATAATCTTTACCAATTTTAAATTAAATAAATGCTAGTAAAAGTATCAGCCTCAATTAATGTTGCTGAGTTGGTTGACACCTTAAAAGTGTCGCCAACTCGAGCAACAAATTTGAAGCACAAGATTTACTACTTCCTATCTCTCTTGACAGATACAAATGACAACTACCGTTTAAATAGTGATAATGGCGGGTACCATAACTTGTGTTCTTTTGAACTTAAGAAAATTCTAGGGAACAAGGATTTCTATATCATTCGTGAACTGTTATTAAACCCAGATGACCATATAATTGAGGTTGATAGGTCATGGCACAACCCAAATGGGAATAGTAGCAGTGGGTACTGCCAGGGGTATAGAATAACTCCCATGTACAATACAGGTGACGTCGTATATAAGACCATACCTGATAAGTTGTCAAAGGTGATATCAAAACATGAAGTAGCTGTGGTAATGGACGAAACCACTGCTTCAAGGTATAGATTCCTCTTAAACCAGTTTGAGTGTAACACAATCACATTCGACCCATTGGTATATGAGTATGTCTATAATTTTGGAAAGCAGTTACTTGAACGTCTACATGATAATAACCCTTATCAAGTCAATCTTATCCATAATTTGATTGGTAGGTGGTTGTATTATATTGAACAGATTGAAGGAGGTAAGTCATGGCGCAAGGTATCAAATAAAAATCACAGACTAAACTCATCTGTTACCAATCTGCCAAGATTGCTGAGACCATTCTTACTCTGTAATTATGAACCCATTTTCTGTGTTGATGTTAGTTCATCACAACCCTATATACTTTCATCAGTTATGCAATCAAAGTTCTATTATGATTCTTGTAAAGGTTATAATCTTAAGACTATCTATCCAGAACTATATAATGAATTGGTTATTAATGGTAATATTGATACTAGTATTTCCTATAGTTCTAATAATCTTATTCAATACTATACTACTAATACTGGTACTACTACTACTAATTCTTATTCAACTACTCTAAATCACTGTTCTTCATTTATGTGGTGTAGTTTTTTTAATACATCAGATATTGAAAGTATAATCAATTATACCCAGTCACCCTTCAGTTCAGATTTCTACACACATGTATTGGATAGGTATTATGTTTATAACAACACACCAACAAGAGTGGTGCAAAAAGATGAGAGGGATAAATTAAAGAGTACCATGATGTATGTCTTATTTGATAATAACCAAAACCACAGGCATCATAATGATCAGATTCAGATATTCCAAACAGTTTACCCAGGTGTTGAAAGGTGGATTAATCAGATTCACGAGATGATAGGTAAACAAAGGTTCTCATATTTGTTGCAGCGAGCAGAGAGTTACCTTTTACTAGCAGTCATTTGCAAGGAGTTTAATGAAAAATTTCCTGCTGCACCTCTATTGACAATTCACGATGGAGTATTCACAACTGAGGAGTACGTTCAAAAGCTCAATACATTCGTTTTAAGAAGGCTTTATGAGTTAACAGGAATTGTTGCTGGTTGCAAAACAAAGGCGCCCCAGATTGATTCTAATCCAGTTTTAATTGATTTAGACAAGGAGTGGTCTAAAATTGAACCAATAAAAACAGAGAAAAAATACTATGAAAGAATCAAAGGTGTGTTCAGTTCAAATATTAAAAGAGGTTCTGATTTTCTGAAAAAAAATTCTGGAATTTTTATTTTAGTATTCTCAATAAATTGTCAATGAACCGAAAATTTTGGAAAATATTTCGCAAACAAGTCTGATCTACTTAAGGACTTTAGGGGCAGGCAGGGGGCAATGAAGGATACGTATAATAATATCGCCCTACCTGCTACCCTCCTTGCCTACTAGAAAAGTAATACTAACGAATGCTCCGCATGGAACAAGCAAACACTTGCTAGTCAAATTCATCTCGAATATGATTTTTATTTGCAATATTTTTTTATTAGATTTTATAACAAAATAAAACTCACCCCCACAAAAAATTGAGAACTGGGTGTATATTAAAAATGAAAGATTTTTCAAGAATATCAATTATGGAAGCTGGTAGAATTATCAGGAAAAAAGATCGAGACTCAATTGAATCTTGGCTAACCGATAATGATGTGAAAATCTATATCGACAAACAAAAATATGTGTTTCAGTTAGAGGTTCAAATGCAGTACCTAAAACCATTGGTACTTGACTGTAAAAAAAGATACCCACACTTATGGAAAGACAAACTTAAAATCCTTTGTGATGGCAATACACAACTATGTGAGCTATTCCTAATTGAGATGGATAACGAGTATTCAATTTCTGCGCCAACAACAATAATAAAACCCAAAAATAAACAACAAGAAGAACTCTTAAAACGATTATACAGATGAATAAATTAAGGCTGCGTAAAAACAGAGACGGTATTAAAATTTGGTGCCGCAAGTGTAGACAACACAACACAGGATGCAAACACTACGAGCACCAAAATTACAGAGCTAACTACATTGACCCAATCACAGGGAAGCACAAAAGTAAAATCCTTTTAGCGACAGAGTACGATGACGCAGTGATTGAGGCAATCAATTTTAAGAAGGGGTTGGAAGAACAACCGAAACTTACACCTGCTAGTGTAGATGGTAATGATTATGACCTTGCCACAGGGATAGTAAAATATCAAATGTACCTCAATGGAGATAGTGAGTATCAACAATACAACAAGAACCTAACACCAAAGTATATAAGGGAGACTATTGGATTTTTAGTTCAGTTCCACGATAGCGTAAAAGAGAATAGGAAAATAAAGTGGATTAAACCCCCTCAAATCAATCGTGCGGATGTATCCTACTTTTTTGGGAAGATGAAGGGGAAATACCACCCAAAATCAGTAAATAACATCATTCAGGCTCTAACTACCTTCTTTGATTTTCTAATTGACAAGGAAGACATCATAATGAAAAACTACTTTAAGGAGTGTGCTAGTTTGCCGGTGCCCAAAAGAACAATACATACATTAAATAAAGAAGAGTTTGATGCTATATTGAATGCAGTTGACACCTACACTCCTACCAAAGTGAATAAGAATGGTACAAAAGAAAAAATGTACTACCCATGGATGAAGAACGCATTTAAGTTATTCCTCTTCGTAGGAGGTCGTAGAGAAGAGGTAGTGAGTTTGAGATGGTCTGATTACTTTGTATCCAATGTTGGTACCAAGTTTTTTATGATTAGAAACCTAAAAGTAGAAAGGATCCAAAAAACAGATAAGAGTTTTTCAGGGCTAGCACCCATTTGTAAGGATTTGGAGGATATGTTGATAGAATTAGGTTTGGAAGAGAAAAAACATACCGATGAGAAGATAATTGACCCAAAAGAAGAATTTGCTTTAAGTAGTATAATGGAGAAGATTACCGATGCCTTTACTCATTATAGAATTGGTGCTGGAGTATTAAAACCATTCACATTAAAAGACCTACGAAAGACATATTTAACATGGATGCACCATGAGTTAGGAGAGAACACAGGTAAGATTACATCTCATGCTGGTACCAAAATATTGAAAGACCATTATATTGATCCACAGGTTCTAAATACTCTTGAATTAGCCGCATTAAAGGTCAATATTTTTGGTAAAAAATCTAACACAGAGATTTAGCGCAGTCATAAAAAAACCACTTGATGATTATTCAAGTGGTTCATTTTCAATATTTTAATTTCTACTTTTTTTACTATTCTTACTCGTTATGAGCCCGACGAGCTACCGCTGCTCTACCTCGCGATGTTTGGACGGCAAAGATAGGGCATTATAAGTTCATGGGCAAGTTTTAGGGGGTGTATGTGGATTTAAGTAAAAAAGTCCTTAGGCATTCTTTATTTAACTGCATCCATGTTATAATCTACCCATGAATCAATAGCTTTGATCAGTTTAGGTCGTAAAATTATTTTATTGTTTTTATCCAATAAATAAATTGTTGGAGAACTTGAAACAAAATAATCTTTAGCGGCTTTGGTTTCCCATTTTTTGTAATCACAGCTACTAATAAATTGCATCCCAATAGTATAATCATGAAAGGCCTTTCTTTCCGTATCCATTGAAATAAAAATAACTTCAATGCCTCTTGACTTCCACTTTGAATACAAAGGAAGCAGTTGCGCCATTTCTTCAGTACAAGATGCACACCAGCTAGCTCCAAAAATAACGACTTTATAATTTGAAGATATTTCTGATAAACTTTTAGGACTTTTTATTTCAATACCGTTTTGGAGAACTTCTCCAGTAAAAATAATTTCAGGGGCAATATTGCCAATTTTCATGCTACGATAGCTTTCTAATTGATTCTGCAAATTAGCATTAAGTGTTACATTTTTTTGATTTAAAGCTTTTAATGCTAAATATTCGGAAGCTTGAAACAAGCTATGCTTCTCGAAATAATCAAAAAGGTACTTTGTTATATCATTGTATAACAATTCATTTTTTGCAATATTATTTAAAATTAAATTGGCTGAAATGTTCATGTCATTAAAAATAGAATCTAATGACAAGCCTCCTCTATTTTCTAGTAACCAAAAATGACTTTCAATAGCATCCCTAAATAATCCACTTTTGTATAACCGAGGGTCGGAATAATCTATTTTTCTAAGTGCAGCTATCGTTGGTGAAATTTCAGATGCCCTATACTGTGCAACAGTTGAAACTGAACTAATTAATTTGCGAATTGGTAAATACCAATTAACAAAGCTAGTGCTTGGCAAGCTTGATAGGAAATCTAAATCTTGCTTTTCTATCCGTTGCATTTCAGAAGTGATAGATTGATTTATGGCTAACTGATTGGAAAAAAGGACGTCGCTTTGGTATATTTTTTGTAAAAAGACCCAAGCACTTAAAGTTTGTTCTCGTTTAACATGCTCGATTGCATAATTCACAAATGCCTTATTTTCTTCTCCTTTTAATGTTACAATAGTTTCAGGGGCACTTATTACATCTCCTTTAAGAGAAAATCCCCCCTTCTCTAATACAACAATGTAAGATTTATTATCAGCATCAGCAATATAGCCCATGCCAACATCTTTTGTTCCATATTTTAAAATAAAACTTCCTTCTGCAGAAACTCGAACGCTATCAATAGCATAAACACCTAAACCATTATAACCCGCTAGGCGAATGACTTGATTTTTAAGTAGCGGAAAATTTCCGGTGATAGTATATTGCGCATATCCCCAACTAGAACAAAGGGTTATTAATAATAGTAGGATAAATACTTTTATGTTTCTATTATCAGTTTTATTATTTGTCATGTAAGTTATATTCAAATTAAAAAAGTACAAACGTGATAATTGGTTTGAAAGAATTTAAAAGCTCCCTGCCTTATGGGCAGGGAGCTTTTAAAAAATAAGAAATTGTTTAAAATCTCAATTGTTAATTCTTAATACAACGTACTGAAAGACCAGAAGCGCGAGGCAAGGCAGTAATTTGTGCTGTAGAAACATTGAATCTTAAAAGTTTTGCATTTTTCCCTTCAGGAAAATTCACGTCAGGCGCACTAATCGTACTACTCCAATAGTACCCATAAGTTCCTACGAGTCCTGAAATAGCACCATTACCATAATCACGGAATCCTGTATTTGTCAACTTAAGTGGTGAAGAAAAAGCCCCTGAATAACTTTGACTGCTCCAGGTTGCTATCTCCGCTGTCCATTCAGCCTCTGTAGGTAGTCGATACCCAGAAGGACAAGGATTATTTATCCCAGTTGTACCCTGCCATAAATTATCTTCTTGTGGACTACGCCAATCGTATTTATATAATGTTGAAGAAAATATAAATTGGGCATTTCCTGGCACGTTGGTACTAGAGATAACATTGCTTGTACTAGAGCTTCTACTTTGATGCCCATCGGTACCTCTTCCCCATTGGTATAAATCTCCATACGCACTTGCATCGGTTAAGCCGGTTGCCACTCTGCTAGCACCTAAATTTCGATCCAACCATGTTTTCCCACTTGCGGACGTAACATCTGCAGGTGGGGTGGATAGCGTTGTAAAACTTATTTGTTCTCCATATGTAGTTCCAATACTATTTGTTGCATATGCTCGAACATAATATAGCGTAAATGAAGCTAGTCCAGTTAGGTTACTTGTATAGCTGCCAGTTGTTCCTGCATCAGTAGTTTTGGAATTAGAAGTAGTTGGATTAATATTTGTGCTCCAACATACACCTCTTGCTGTAATAGCACTTCCTCCATCACTTGTGACATTTCCTCCAGTTGTTACAGATGAAGCGGTTATGCTTGTTGCTGCGGTTGTTGCCAAAACAGTAGGAGGATTTGCTAGAGTCGTAAAAGTTATTTGTGTCCCATAAGTTGTTCCCCCATTATTAGTAGCATAGGCACGAACATAATAAAGTGTACCAGATGTTAACCCTGTTAAACTACTTGTAAAGCTGCCTGTGGTTCCAGCATCAGTGGTTTTAGAATTAGTAATTGTAGGATTAGTAGTTGTACTCCAAACAACTCCTCTTGCAGTAATAGCTCCTCCGCCATCACTGGTTACGTTACCTCCACTTGTAGCGGACGTTGATGTTATACTTGTTGCTGCTGTTGTTGCTCCAACAGTTGGAGGGGAACTTATATAATCTTTAATACAACGAACAGCTAGACCTGCCGCACGAGGAAATACTTTTATTGATGCATTAGAAGTATTGAAAGATAAATACTTTGCATTTCTGCCTGTAAACACAGAAGGAGATGTCTCAGCGGCACTTATTGTACTAGTCCAATAATACCCGGGATCGCCAATCACAACAGCTGGTATAAGGCCATTTCCATAGTCACGGAAACGTGTATTGGTCAATTTAAGGGGAGATGCAAAAGCTCCTGTGGAGTTTTGGCTGCTCCAGGTTGCTATTTCTGCAGTCCACTCAGCATCTGTAGGCAATCTGTACCCCGTAGGACAAGGATTGTTTACCCCACCTGCACCCTGCCACAAGTTGTCGTTCTGTGGGCTACGCCAATCGTAACCATATGTTTGTGATGAAGCCATAAATGTTGAACTTCCGGGTGCGTCAATACTTGAAAGGGTGGTAGTAGAATAGCTAGAAGTTCTACTTTGATGCCCATCAGTTCTTCTACCCCATTGGTATAAATCACCAAAAGCAATTTCATCAGTTGCACTAGTAGCAACTCGGCTTGCGCCTAAATTACGATCTAACCAAATTTTTCCAGTAGTTGAAGTAACATCGCCCGGAGGTGACGCTAGTGTTGTAAAGCTTAATTGAGTTCCATAAGTTGTACCCAAACTATTTGTTGCATAGGACCTAATATAATAAAGTGTAAATGATGTTAGCCCTGTAAGGTTACTTGTAAAGCTTCCTGTTGTTCCTGCAACAATTGTTTTTGAATTAGTTATTGTCGGATTTGTATTTATACTCCAACATACTCCCCTTGCAGTAATTGTACTTCCACCATCACTAGTAATATTTCCTCCACTTATCGCAGTGGTAGCTGTAATACTTGTTGCAGTTGTTGTAGATGCAATTGTTGGAGGCGCGAGGGTTGTAAAGCTTACTTGAGTTCCATAAGCAGTACCTGCACCATTAGTAGCATAAGCACGTACATAATAAATTGTACCTTGACTTAAACTTGTTAAACTACTTGTAAAGCTGCCTGTGGTTCCAGCATCAGTGGTTTTTGAATTAGCAATTGTAGGATTTACACTCGTACTCCAGCAAACACCTCTTGCAGTAATTGTTCCACCCCCATCACTAGTAATATTTCCTCCACTAGTAGCATTGGTACCTGTAATATTTGATACAGCTGTTGTTGAGGCAATAGTTGGCAATGATACAGTAGAAAAATTAATTTCTGCTCCATAAGTTGTTCCTACACTATTTGTTGCATAGGCACGCACATAATATCGTGTATTTATTGCTAACCCAATAAGATTACTTGTAAATGCTCCAGTTGTTCCTGCATCAATGGTTTTGGAATTCGCTGTAGTTGGATTTGAAGAAGTATTCCAACAAATACCCCTTGCTGTGATAGCGCTTCCTCCATCACTTGTAATATTTCCGCCACTTACTGCAGTAGCAGTTGCAATACTAGAAGCTTGTGTAGTAGTAAGCGCAGGAGGTGCAGCCAAAGCAGCCCCGCCAATCATATTTGTCCATTCAGTTCCATTATATACTTGCATTTGGCCAGATGTACCACAATCGATACACCAAATGGATAATGCTGCAACAGGACTTGAAATTGTTACCTTTTGTTGGTAGGTCATACGTGGAGGTAAAAACCCTTGTGTTGTTGAATTTGTTTCTAATATTGCAGCAGCAGCAGATGCAGAAGATGACCCCACTATAGCTTTTCCACTAACCGTTACACTTGATAAGGTCCCAACACTTGTTAAACTAGACCCTGTTACAGTTGTATTTAAAGTTGATCCATTTAATGTTCCAGCATCCGCTTTAACTGTTACATCAGCACTTCCATCAAATGCTACACCATTAATATTTCTCGCAGTCGCTAATTTTGTAGCAGTAGCCGCATTACCCGTAGGTGTTAAATAATCAGTTCCAGCAACAGCTATACTAGGAGCACCGGTGCTTGTAGTATTTTTTAGAATACCAGTTGCTAATCCAGACAATGTTATTCCATTAATTTTTGAAACGGTTGTCGCATTTCCAATGCTAGTCACATCACCTGTTAAATTTGCATTGGTTGCATTGGCTGAATTCACAAATGCAGTGGTCGCTATCTGTGTGGTATTTGTTCCAGCTGTCGCGGTAGGTGCTGTTGGAATTCCAGTTAAATTTGGTGATGCAAAAGGTGCTTTTAAATCCAAAGCAGTTTGTGTTGCGGTACTTATAGGTTTAGATAAATCACTTGTATTATCTACATTTTCTAAACCCACCATTGATTTAGAAATTCCACTAACAGTTCCAGTGAAAGTTGGAGATGAAAGATTAGCTTTTAATGCTAAGCCTGGAACTGTAGGCAAAGCTGCTGTTCCACCTAAATCTCCAGCTAATTGTATCTTACCTTTTGTTGACGTGCTAGCATCCGCAATCGTAGCTGAAGCAATTTGACCATCAACATATGTTTTTACTGCTCTTTGTGTAGGATATAAAAGATCACTTGTTCCTAGTGTTGTAGTAGTTGATTTATTAGCTGTATTTTCTTTTAAATCCAATGCCGTTTGCGTTGCTGCACTAACAGGTTTTGAAAGGTCGGTTGTATTATTAACATTATCTAAAGTCAATGCAGTTTTTAATGCGGTCAAACTGCTAACCCCTGTTCCACCCAATGCTACAGGGACAGTACCAACGATATTTACTGCGTCAACAGTTTTAGCAAATTGAGCATAAGCAACACTCTGCAATTGTGTAGTTCCCATAGTAATAAAGTTACTACCCGCTGCAGGATCCATTTCTATTTTTAAAAATTTAGGTGACAATTTCCAATTAATGTTTGTAAAACTTCCTATTGTGCTAATCGCTCCCGCATCACCAATCACTGCATTAAATAAACCCTGTGCATTCGTAGTAACTCTTCTTGTTTCAACATAATCTGCTACTCCATTTGCACTACCCTGTAGGATACTTAGTTTAACTGTTATTGCTTGAGAAGCCAATATTACATTATTAGATGTTCTTGCTACACCCTGAAAATTTAATCCTGTTTGCGCATTGGTATTGATCATACCAATTAATAACAAGAAAAAAAATAGAGCTCTTTTTATTAAATTACTTTTTTTCATAAATGATTTATTGACTAAATTGAAGTTTACTTATTAATTGTATCTTTTTTATATTTAAAAACTATAGTTTGATTATTTTGTAAATACCTGTTTTTACATTGCCAGTTATTGGTTTGAAATATACTCTCATATAAAATACACCAGAAGGGTAATTGGCCATAATTAAATCCTTTTCGAACGTACTATAAATAGTACCCGCTTCTACTGTTGAAATTTGTGTCAATTTGGAATCTAAAAGCTGAAGAGATAAGGTACCAATTTGGTTAAATCTTGCTTTTACATGAAGTAAATTTGTGGTTGGATTAGGGCCTATTGTAATTTGATTTCCAAAAACCGTAGGACCATATTCATTTATGGCAGTAACAATATTAGTCATTGGTTGTAATGCCCCGGTATTTAAAGAATACCCGGATGAAGTAATAAAATTGGCAATAGAAACTGACTCTCCAATACTCCATTCCATTGAACTAGACGACCCACCTCCATTGTTTATTGTATAAGGTGTAATAGATTGACCATTAAGATCAATTACAAATAGAAATGTTGCACAAAAAAGCAAGGAGATATAAAATTTTTTATACATATTCATAAATTCAAATATAATATTTTATTTATAAAAATTTATAATTATATATATTTTGTTTAATTTATGTAAATAATTAAATCTCATTATTTAAACAGAAGCCAATGTGCTTCAAATTTAAAAAATTATAATATGATAGGGGGAAGCCTCTAATATATACATTGGTTAAATCTCCTTAATTCAATTTTTCATTAGTGATTCTTTTTCAATACCTTAAACTATTTTATCTGATAATTGATTCGTTATACGACCGTCAAAATTGGCTACTATTGTTTCCTATTGTCCTACAAGAATTAGTTTTAGGGGGTGTATGTGGAATTAGATAGGAAACTAGCAATTAAGGATTTTTTAGTATTTTGTATACCAATACGTGCTTGACCTTAAAAAAATTAATAAATGACGAATTCCAACATTTTTGACGCGATTGTAGTAGGCTCTGGTATATCTGGAGGCTGGGCAGCTAAGGAACTAACTGAAAAAGGACTCAAGACTATTTTACTTGAAAGAGGCCGTAATGTGGAACATATCAAAGACTACGAAGGCACTGAAAAGAATCCTTGGGAATTACCACACCGCAATGCCAGAACCGAGGAAGATAAATCTAACTCTCCTATTCAAAGTAAATGCTACGCATACGATGAGGTATCAAAAAAATTCTTCGTAAACGATCTTGAAAATCCCTACAATCCTGTAAAACCATTTGATTGGATTAGAGGAAATCATGTAGGTGGTCGCTCCCTGATGTGGGGTCGTCAAAGTTATCGTTTGAGTGATTTAGATTTTGAAGCCAATGCAAAAGATGGCCATGGAACCGACTGGCCAATTCGCTATAATGATCTTGCCCCTTGGTATAGTTATGTTGAAAAATTTGCTGGCATCAGCGGTAATAGAGATGGTATTCCTAACTTACCCGATGGTGAATTTCAACCAGCTATGGAAATGAACTGTGTTGAACAAATGGTGGCCAATAATCTTAAAACAAAAATGGGTCGTCCAATGATTATTGGAAGATCTGCGAATCATACTGCGAAAATTGGAACCCGTGGCCCTTGTCAATTCAGAAATAAATGTCACCAAGGTTGTCCATTTGGAGGTTATTTTAGTTCCAACTCTGCTACCCTTCCTGCAGCTTTTGCAACTGGTAATTTAACTTTAAGACCAGATGCCATTACTACAGAAATTTTATACAACAAAGAAACAGGACGTGCAAAAGGTGTTCGAATTTTAGATGCAAATACTAATAAAACAGAAGAATATTATGCAAAAATAGTTTTCTTAAACGCATCTACATTAGGAACTTCTCATATTTTATTAAACTCCGTATCGGAAGTTTTTCCAACTGGATTTGGAAATAGTAGCCAACAAGTAGGACATAATTTAATGGATCATCATTATGGCGTTGGCGCGAATGGTGACTTTGATGGCTTCTTAGATAAATATACTTATGGTCGTCGTCCAAATGGAATATATGTTCCTCGTTTTAGAAATTTAGATGGCGGTTCCTCAGCAGGATATGTTCGTGGATTTGGTTATCAAGGTGGAGCATCTCGCAAACGTGGTGATGCTGATGGCATTGGCGTTGAATTAAAAGAAAGTATTACTGAACCAGGCAATTGGAGCATGGGTTGGGGTTCATGGGGCGAGCATTTACCTTACTATGAAAATAAAGTAAGCTTAAATAAAGATAAAAAAGACAAATGGGGATTACCTACCCTTGATATTGATTGTGAATTCAAGGACAATGAAATGAAGATGCGTGTGGATATGAAAAATAGCGCTGCAGAAATGTTAGAAGCTGCTGGAATTAAAAATATTACTACTTACGACAATATGCCTGCACCTGGATTTTGTATTCATGAAATGGGAACGGCTCGTATGGGTAAGGATCCTAAAACTTCTGTTTTAAATAAATGGAATCAAATGCATGATGCTAAAAATGTTTTCATTACAGATGGCTCCGCCATGGCTTCATCCGCATGTCAAAATCCATCATTAACTTATATGGCATTAACTGCAAGGGCAACTGATTTTGCAGTAAGCGAATTAAAAAAAGGAAATCTGTAAAGATTTCCTTTTTTATTTTAAACGCGTTTAAAGCGCAATTAATTTTTATGCCTAATGCTTGATGCTCCGGAGGTATTAGATTCTTTTACACTCGGATTCCCTTTGTAATCAATATTACTTGCGCCACTTGAATTTGCTTTTAATAGCTCAGTAACTGTTGCTTGTATATTACTTGCACCTGAAGATTTTAAAATAGCCCCTTTTGAAATTAAATTATAAAGTTTTGCATCGCTTGCTCCAGAAATTACCACAGATAAATCATCTACCCTTCCTGATAATTCAATCTTAGAAGCCCCTTCTCCTGAAATGACAATTGTATTCGCATCCACCGAACTTTTGCAGTCTGAAGCCCCCGATATATCATAAATAATGGTTCCTCCACTTATATCCCCTTTCATATCTGAAGCGCCTGATAATTTTATTCTAATTTTAGGCGATTCAATTGTATTAATCAAATGCACATCACTTGCGCCAGAAGCAGTTATTGCATCAATATCTTTTATACTTACATAGGCCTTGGTTTTGTAGTTCCCCCATTTTTTCCAATTAAACCAAGTTCCATTTTCACCCAAACGAAGAATCAAAACACCTCCTTCTACTACCGTAATGATTCGATCTCTGATTTCATCACTACTTGCGCTCACTGCAACTTTATTGGTCGTGGATTGTGTTAAATACAAATCAATCGCACTTGAAACCCTAATTGCATTAAAATTAGCCACTTTACGCACTTGCGCATTGTCATCATATACAATAGCAGTTTTTTGCTGCGCGTTTATGTTGCAACTAGTTAAAAGCACTAAAGCAAATAATAGCTTTTTCATAATATGTTTGTTTATATTCCTTAAAACGAAATAACTATTATAAAGTTACACTTGCTGGTATGATTAATTCATATTATGTTTGCACTGTCCTCGGGGTGCTGTAAAAAGCTGAGAAAAAACCCGTTGAACCTGAACAGGGTAATGCCTGCGAAGGGAAGGTCAACGCATCACGCGCACTTCTCATAGCTATTATTCCTGTTCCCATTACCAATTTTGAAAAAAATTAAACATTAGTTATGACTAAGTTATTGGGAACAATTGTATCATTTTTTATGCTCGCTAATATCATGGCGCAGCAACCTAAACAAGCATTGCAAAAACGGTCCATATCGGATAGCTTAAAAAAGTACACCGACAGTATACGAAACCTGCCTCCACTGGAAGTAAAATCGATTAGAGCCAACGAGCAAGGGCCATTTGCAAAAAGTAATATCTCAAAAAATCAGATTGCCTTATTAAATACGGGACAAGATTTACCATTTATTCTACAAAACACACCATCAGTGGTAGTTCATGCAGATGCCGGTAATGGGGTTGGATATACTGGCATTAGAATTAGAGGAACAGATGCAACAAGAATTAATTTTACTTTAAATGGCATCCCCTACAATGACCCAGAGAGTATGGGTACATTTTTTGTAAACCTACCCGATTTTAGTTCAAGTGTCAATAGTATTCAAATACAAAGAGGTGTTGGTACATCCAGTAATGGTGCTGGAGCCTTTGGCGGCACGGTCAACTTATCAACAAATGAATATAACCCCAACAACTATATTTCTTTTCAAAATAGCGGCGGCTCCTTTAATACTTTAAAAAATACATTACTATTTGGAACGGGTTTATTAAATAACCATTGGACCGTAGATGCAAGATTAAGTAAAATTGTTAGTGATGGATATATTGACAGAGCTAGTAGTGATTTAAAATCCTATTTTGTAAGTACTACTTATTGGGGGGAAAAATCATCGCTTCGTTTTAATATATTTTCTGGCAAAGAAAAAACATATCAAGCATGGTATGGAGTTCCTGAAGAATTATTATCAACAAATCGCACCTACAACCCAGCGGGAACAGAAAAATTGGACAACCCCTATGAGGACCAAGTTGATAATTATAATCAAACCCATTATCAAGTGTTTTACAATAAAGAAATTAATAAAAAACTTCAATGGAACACCGCATTATTTACAACATTAGGCAAAGGATATTATGAAGAATATAAATCTGACGTTGTTTTAGCAAATTATAATATTGAAACAAATGGTAAAATTGGGGTGCCTACTGATATTGTTAGAAGAAGATGGCTTGATAATCAATTTTATGGTCAGATTGCTGCCATTTCTTATAAAGACAGTGTTAATGAGCTAACAGCAGGTGGTGGTTGGACAGTTTATGATGGACTTCATTTTGGGACACTCCCTTATCTTACACAAAACTTAGCACCCACTAATTTTAAATATTACAATGTGGATGCAAAAAAATCTGAGATCAATAGCTATATCAAATGGGAGCGTTATTGGCTGAAGAATATGACTAGTTTTATTGATTTACAATTCAGAAATGTACAACACAAAATGAACGGATTTAAAGACAATCCTCTTTTATTTATTGACAGAAAATTTGCATTTTTTAACCCAAAAATGGGTGTTCGTGTTCGCAATAAAAGCATGACTTACTTTACTAGTATTGCATTTGCCAATAAAGAACCGAATAGAGAGGATTTTGAAGCAAATAAAATACAACAGCCCAAAAGCGAAAGATTAATTGATTGGGAAACAGGGCTTGAATTTAAAAAATCAAACTTTCTACTCAATGCCAATATGTATTATATGCATTACAAGGACCAACTCGTGTTAACAGGTAAAATAAATGATGTAGGCGCATACACAAGAACAAATGTACCCAGTAGCTATAGAGCAGGAATTGAATTACAGGCTCAATATAGCTTAAGTAAAAAATATTCGACCTCCTACAGTGTCACATTAAGTCAAAATAAAATAAAAAGTTTTACAGAATACATTGACGATTATGACAACGGTGGACAAATTAGCATTGAACACAGTAATACAAATATTGCGCTTTCACCAGCGCTTATAACCAATCGAACTTTTCAATGGAGACCAAATGAACGTATCGCTTTCATTTGGACAACCAAATATGTTTCTAAGCAGTATTTAGATAACACACAAAACAAGCGCAAAGTACTTGACGATTATTTTTTGAATGATATAAATGCACATTGGCAAATAATTGACAAAAATAAATGGAAAATGAAAATACAATTTTTTGTCAATAATATTTTAGATATAAAGTACGAACCCAATGGTTATACTTATAGTTATTTCTATGGGGGTGCTACAACCACCTCTAACAATTATTTCCCAATGGCTGGACGCAACTATTGGTTAAGTTTAATTATAGATATAAAATAAATTTACGATGGAAATTTTTCTTGCCAAGCCAACATGCCACCTACTACATTATACATATTTTTAAAACCATATGGTTCAAGCATCATACAAGCTTGGCCACTTCTATTACCACTGCGGCAATAAACATATACCGTCTCTTCTTTCAAATGTTCGATTTCATCTAATTGTAACGATTGTACTAACCCTAATGGCAATAGCTGGCCACCTATATTAAAAGCCGCATGTTCGTGTGGCTCACGCACGTCTAAAAGATTAATTTTTTCTCCAGCATCTAATTTTGCTTTTACTTCTTCAATGGTAATTGTTTTCATTATTTCTTGATTTGAATTTCTTTATTTATATGATTGCTTATCTAATTGTATCTCTTTTAATCTCAGGTGCTACCTTATCAATAACTAAATCTATAGTTCCCCCCTGGAAAGTGACATTTTTCATTGGCATACCTAAAGAATCAAGTTCTCCAGAAAAAGGGTTAGGATTTTGTTGAATCACAAATGCATTCGCAGTGTCTTGTATATCTACAACTGAACTTATTGAACCAAATTGCAATCCCAGAAACATAATTTTAGCTCGGGCCATCTCAACTGTTAATCCTAATAAATCCGGCACATCAAACCCAATTGAAGCCCCTCCATCCCCAACAAGAAAATTGATTAAAGTGCCAGATGCTACTTTAGATCCTGGGGAAATTGGCCTACCCCCCACCATTTGATCAATGATTACATTTTTGTTACGGTCAACTACTACTTTAATAACACCAAGGCGCAATCCTAAAACTTTTAAGTAGGTTTCGGCGCTCTTTAATGAAAAGCCTACTAAGTTGGGCATATCAATTAATGGTGCTACAATTCTATTAATTGTTAAATAAACTGTTCGACCCTTTTTTACAATTTCATCTGACTCTGGAATTTGTCTTAATACCGCATTACGCGCAAGCGTATCTACATAAACAGAATCTTGTAGTACAACATCAAATCCCAATTCCGTTAAATTTTTTTGAGCAGCAATGACATCTAATCCAACCACATTTGGTACTTTTTCCGTTTTTCCATATCCTGTTATCCAACCCAATGAAAAGAAAAACAAAATTAGCAAAACAATAAATGCCCCGATACCAGTTAAGATATTCACCCAAAGCGGTTTTTTTAATAATTTATCGATTGCTTCCAAGTTCGTAATTTTAAAATATTATTTTGATAAAGTATCTTCTATTATTGATCCATAAAAATCAGTCAAGTTCCATCCCAATGCACGCACTTGTTGCGGAATTACACTCGCATCACTTTGCCCTGGCACCGTATTCACTTCCAACATATAAGGTTTTTGTTGTGTTTCATTATAAATAAAATCAATACGAACTACACCCCTGCAATTTAAAATTGCATAGGCCTTTGTTGCAGCCGCAGTTAATGCTGCTTTCATTGTATCGGTTATTTGAGCAGGGGTTACTTCTTTACTTTTCCCTTGGTATTTTGCTTCAAAATCAAAAAATTCATTTTCAGTTATAATTTCAGTAATCGGCAAAACC
The DNA here is from genome assembly GCA_044341385.1 of Sediminibacterium sp. Taxonomy (GTDB): domain Bacteria; phylum Bacteroidota; class Bacteroidia; order Chitinophagales; family Chitinophagaceae; genus Sediminibacterium. The sequence continues at coordinate 24,999 of JBIIRW010000013.1, forward strand.
GTTGTCGCCCCATTGGATTTAAAAACCCCAATCGTAAACTCCCGGCCACTTATAAATTCCTCCACTAATACTTGTGTATCTTCTTTAAAAGCTTTTTGTAATGCAGGTGCTAATTCCTCCGGGTTATTTACCTTACTGATTCCTAAGCTACTTCCCCCATTATTTGGTTTTACAAATACCGGCAAACTTAAATTTGATAAAATTTCTGTATCTGTCAATGGCGATTCAATAAATAAATGTAATGACTTGGCAACACCAACACCACCGAATCCAGCAACTGCTACTGTAAATCTTTTATTAAATGTTAAAGCACTAGTTGAAGTATCGCAACTGGTATATGGTAAACCAATTAAATCAAAATAGCCTTGCATTTTTCCATCTTCACCGGGTGTGCCATGAATACACATTAACGCAACATCGAAATTTATTTTTTGTCCATTTTCTACAATACTGAAATCAGCTTTATCCACAGCAACCTCCTCTCCTTGTATATTCTCATACCACCAACCAGTTGGATGAATATCAATCATAAAAACATCATACACGTTTTTATCCAACGCATTAAATACATTTTTAGCACTTTTATAGCTTATTTGCGCTTCCGAACTTAAGCCACCTGTTACCAAAGCCACCTTTTTTTTCATTTGCATTTATTTAAACTCAATGATGCCTTTTAATTGCTTTACCAAACATACAAAATACAAGACATAAAAAAAGGGGAAATTAATCCCCTTTTTAAAGTATTGTAATTAATTAAGCGTGTAATTTGTCTTTCTTCGCTAACAATTCTTCCACTGTTTCGTTGTATTGATCATCATGTACGCAACAATCAACTGGACAAACTGAAGCACATTGAGGTTCTTCATGAAAACCTTGACACTCTGTACATTTATTAGCAGTGATATAATAAGTATCAGCAGCAATTGGCGCAATACGCTGTCCTGCATCTACTGAAGTTCCGTCCATTAAACTAAATGCACCTTTTACTGTAGTTCCATCTGCCATTGCCCACTCAACGCCACCTTCATAAATTGCATTATTTGGACATTCTGGTTCACAAGCGCCACAGTTGATACATTCGTCGGTTATTTTGATTGCCATAAAATTTTTTTAAAAATTAGTGATGTACTTTTGTAGGCATAAAGATACAATACAAGCATGAATGTACAAACAAGATTAAATAGTTTTTTTTTACTAAAAGACAGATTATTAGACCTTAATAATGATGCATTAATTCAAGCCAAAGCGAGCGCCTACAATCAAAATTCCTGGTTTTTGCCTGACTTTATTGAAAAAGCGATAACTCAAATCACCCACCAATTTTTAACGAGGGAAGCCTTAATGGAATGGACCACCGCTTATCCGCAGATCGCAGATCATATGACCCATAAAAAAGTGGGCATTGTGATGGCTGGGAATATACCCCTTGTTGGGTTCCATGATTTATTAAGTACCCTGATTGCAGGGCATACAGCTGTGGTAAAACTATCTTCCAAAGACACTGTTGGAATGGAATATATCATCCATACTTTAATTGACATAGAACCCCAATGGCAAGACCATATTATTGTGCAAAGCCATTTAAAAGATTGCGATGCTTATATTGCTACGGGAAGCAATAATACCAGTAGGTATTTTGAACAATACTTTGGGAAATATCCACATATAATTCGATCCAATAAGACATCTATTGCAATATTAGATGGCGGGGAAAGCACGAATGATTTGGATTTATTAGCCGATGATATGATGCTTTATTTTGGAAGAGGTTGTCGAAGTGTGACGCAGGTTTGGGTACCAGAAGGCTATGACTTTATACCATTATTAAATGCCCTGAAAAAGTATAATTATATAATTGATGAACATAAATACCGCCATAATTACGACTATCAATTGGCACTCTTAATGATGACCCGTCAATTTTACATGGACACGAATGCCATTTTGTTAAGCGAAAACCCTTCCCCTTTTGCGGCTATCGCTCAAATCCATTACCAATTTTATACCCCATCCCAGCCACCACTCGTCAATCCAACAGAAATTCAATGCATCGTTGGAAAAGGGGGCTTGCCCTTTGGAAGCCTTCAAAAACCTAGCTTACAACAATATGCGGACGGCGTGGATACACTCGCCTTTTTAATCGGATTATAATCAATCAGCACTCAAATTTTAGTATCTTGGATTCATAGTTACCCATTTTATTCACGAATAATTTCGTAAATATTTTGTTAAAGCTTATATTTGATTTTGTGACATAATTACTGCTTCATTATTTTTGTACCTGAAGTGGTATACATTTTGATATAATTGATTATAAAAAATTAAGACATGACGAACTTGAATTTTAAAAACATTTTGGCAATAATCGGTATTAGTTTTGCAACTACATTCGTAAGTATTTGGGGGTATTCCAAATGGATAAAACCAACCTCCTCTTTCGATAGTAATAACCAATTGCCAACCAATTATGCTAGTTTTTTTGACGGGAATGCACCTGCATCTACGGTTGATTTTACCCCCGCTGCCAGTTCAGCTTCCCCTGCAGTGGTGCATATCAAAACAAAAACAAATGCTAAACGCGTTGATGCAAATCAACAAAGACAAAGAAATCCTTTTTCAGATTTTTTTGGGGACGACGATATGTTCGGTGACTTTTTTGGTGGCCCAAGGGTAATGCCTGAACAAAGAGCAAGTGGAAGTGGTGTGTTAATTACTGCGGATGGATATATTGTAACCAATAACCACGTAGTGAATGGCGCAGATGAAATTAATGTAACATTGACCAATAAAAAATCATACAAAGCAAAAGTAATTGGCACTGATGCGAGTAGTGATTTAGCGGTAATTAAAATTGAAGCAGCAGGTTTGCCGTATATCGTATATGGTAATAGTGACGAAATTAAATTAGGACAGTGGGTACTTGCGATTGGATATCCTTTGAATTTAGATGTAACAATTACTGCTGGAATTATAAGTGCAAAAAATAGAAATATTAATATCAATGCCCGTCAAAGTGATCGCCCAGTTGAAACTTTTTTACAAACGGATGCAGCAGTGAACCAAGGAAATAGTGGTGGCGCTTTAGTAAATACAAGTGGTGAGCTAGTGGGAATAAATTCAGCAATTGCATCGCCTACTGGATCCTATGCAGGATATTCATATGCAATCCCAGTGAATATTGTTAAAAAAGTAGTTACAGATATAGTAAAATTTGGAACCGTACAACGCGCGTATTTAGGCATCTCCTACCCTAAGGATGATTTACCAGAATCAGAGCTTAAAAAGATAGATGAAGAATACCGTATTAAAACCAATGAAATACAAGGCGTGCTTGTTACTGATGTTGTGGAAGGTGGTGCGGCAAAAGCAGCAGGTATGAAAAAAGGAGACATCATCACTAAATTAAATGGTGTTGCAATTAAATCATCTCCTGAATTACAAGAACAAATTGCGAGGTATAAACCTTCTGATAAAATAAGTGTACAAATTAAAAGAGATGGCAAGGAAATGACTTTTAATGCAACACTTAAAGCAAAGATTGGAGATGATGCAAACTTGACAGCAAGTAGTAAAGCTGCTGAAAAACTAGGCGGCAAACTAGAAACTGTGGATAAAACAACTGCTGAAAAAAATGACTTATCTGGCGGTGTTATTGTGAAAGAGTTAGGAAATGGTATACTAGGAAAAAGCAGGGTTGAAAAAGGATTCGTTATTACACAGGTGAATGATAAAACCGTGAATAATGTTGAAGAATTTTATGAAGCTTTGAAAAAAGTGACCAGTGCTAACATTAAACTTTCAGGCATTTATCCTGGATACTTTGGGAACTACGCGTTTGTGTTAAACCTGAATGATCAAAATAAATAATTTCCTATAGCGGTTTGGTTATCAAAAAGGGGCCCCGATAACTCGGGGCCCCTTTTTATTTTATAATTAGCTTTAATAAATTATATAAGTCTCTGATAAAGACAGGTGGGAATCTATCATTCCTTTTCTTTCATTTGTTTCCAAATATTATCTTTTTCAACTAATGTCATTTTTGCTAGATCCAACCCATTGTCTTTGGCGAACTTTTCCATGAGCTCAAAACGATGCTTAAATTTCTTATTTGTTTTTTCTAGGGCCGTTTCTGGATCAATATTTAAAAAACGCGCATAATTAATCATACTAAATAATACATCACCAAATTCCTGCTCCATTTTTAGCTGATCGTTTGCCTCAATTTCCACTTTCATCTCTGCAATTTCTTCTTCTACTTTTTCCCAAACCTGCTCTTTATTTTCCCACTCAAATCCTACATGTTTCACTTTTTCCTGAATCCTTAAAGCTTTTACCATCGCAGGCAAACTATTGGGCACTCCACTTAATATTGTCTTATCCCCTTTACCTTCTTCCAATTTTAATTGCTCCCAATTCCTTTTTACATCGTCGTCATTTTCCACTTTAACATCGCCATAAATATGTGGGTGACGGTGAATTAATTTTTTTGAAATGGCTTTTATGGAATCCTGTAAAGTAAATTGGCCTTGCTCTGTTCCAATCTTGGCATAAAACAACACATGTAATAAAATATCACCTAACTCCTCCTTAATCCCTTCCCAATCCTCTTCAACAATCGCATCCACTAATTCATATAGTTCCTCAATGGTATTACTGCGTAAACTATGAATGGTTTGTTTTTTATCCCATGGACACTTTTCACGAAGTGTGTCCATGATTTCAACTAGTTCCAAAAAGCTTTTCGTTAAATTTTCCTGACTCATAATTTTTATAAATTCCTATGGCCACAAGATAGCAAAAAAAATCCCTTCCATCGGGACTGCCGTTTTTCGCTTTGCTCAAAACGTCTTCCCTGTATTTTGGTCGCGCATAAAAAAAGCCTCTCACATTTGTGAGAGGCTTTGTGCCCCAGGCGGGAATCGAACCCGCACGGGCGTTGCGGCCCACAGGATTTTAAGTCCTGCGTGTCTACCAGTTCCACCACCAGGGCGTCTATTTAAAGACTTAAAAAAAAATCCCACTCCGAAGAACGGGATTTTTGGAGCGAAAGACCGGGCTCGAACCGGCCACCCCGACCTTGGCAAGGTCGTGCTCTACCAAATGAGCTACTTTCGCTTTTGTAAGAACTATTTTTAGGAGTGCAAAAATAAGGATTCAGCGCTCT
>JBIIRW010000068.1:0-9013 GCA_044341385.1 Sediminibacterium sp.
TCATAGTTCTATAGCCGTATACCCCGGTGTTATTTTTATTTGTCGGGATTAATAAAGCGTCTTTTCCAAATAGATATCTGAATCTTTCCCAATCACGAGCTTCGCCAGATTCACCAGATATTACATCATAAAGTGCTGTTATAATGCCTCTTTCAGTGCTTACATCTTTGGTGTATTTATCATTCACAATCGTTGAAACTGGTTGTATGGCATTCACTTGTCCAAATGATTGGCTGATTGTTAAGCAATTAATGCTAGCCAGCAAAGCTGTCGTAATAAAGAAACGCTTCATAATTTTTTAAATTAAATTTAATAATATCATTTTATTGTCACTACTTGAATTAAAGAAAATTTTACATTTAATCAAGTGTAATTGTATAATGTTCTCCTATTTGCCTTTTAAATACTTATCCAACCATCTTCCTTGCTCCCATAACAAATGCAATACATTTTCTTTTCCTTTATAGCCATGCGCTTCATAAGGTAAATACACAAATCTTGCAGTGCCTCCATGGCCTTTGATCGCGGCATATAATCTTTCACTATTAATTGGGTAGGTGCCTGTATTGTCATCCATTTCACCATGCGTCATTAATAAAGGGGTTTTAATTTTATCAGCAAAAGCAAATGGACTCATTGACAAATACAAATCTTTGGCTTGCCAAAAAGTACGCTCTTCATTTTGAAATCCAAAAGGAGTTAAAGTTCTGTTATACGCTCCGCTTCTGGCAATACCAGCTTTAAATAAATTACAATGTGCTAATAAGTTAACAGTCATAAATGCCCCATAACTATGACCACCTACTGCCATTTTACTTCTGTCGCCTACGCCTAAGTCCACTAACTTATCAATAGCAGCAGTTGCATTTAATATTAATTGATTGACAAAATCATCGTTCGGTTTTTTATCTGGCGCAGTAGCTACAATAGGCATTTCGGCATTATCAAAAATAGCATAGCCTTGTGTTACATAAAACACTGGCGATCCCCAGCTCAGTAAAGTAAATTTATGTTGGTTACCTCTAATTTGACTAGCATCGGCAGCGTTAGTAAACTCTCTTGGGTAAGCCCATATTAAAGTTGGAAGCGGGCCATCTTTAACTTTATCATACCCTTTTGGTAAATATAAATCGCCTGTTAAATCAACGCCGTCTTTTCTTTTATATTTAATTTTTTCTTTCGTCACACCTTCCATACTTGTGTAAGGATTTGTAAAATTAGTGATTGCACTTTTGCTATTATCCTTAATACTTCTGATATAATAGTTAGGCACTTCTTTTTCAGTTTCTCGTCTAGTAATTACTTTTAAATTGTTAATGTCAAGCACGTCCATCACCATTTCGTAATTATCTTCAGAACAACGCCATAAAATAGTATTAGCCTTAGTAGATAAATCAAAAGATGCTAAATAAGGCAAATCACCTTTTGGAGAAGCGCCTGTTATATTATTCATTAAAATGGATTGCCCATTATTTGTCATGGCAATGACGTCACGATTGTATTTATTTTTTGTGGTCACTGGCGTACCTGGGCTGTTATAAGCATCGGTCATATTTCCTTGGTACAAAGTCGTTAAGGAATTATTGCTTGCGTCGTATCTGCTTACTTTATATTGTTGCTTGCTACGTAACATTTCAGTAACTAAAGCTATTTGTTCATTACCCCATACAGTTCTACTATATCTAGTGGTAGTTTTAAATAATTCTTTGGGACTGCCAGTAAAAGGAGCAGCTAAAGCCATAACAACATCATGAAAGGGAACATTTTTTTTCATGATACCACTATCTAATGGAAGCGCATAGATAATGGTAGCAGCTTCATCATCTTTCCAATCAAATGCTCTTGCTACATTTTGGACATTGTCATAACCGCTTGGCGTAGTTTCTGCTGAAGCTAAATCGGCAATTGTTTTTACTATTTTACCATTGAGGTCCGTTACGTTTACAGTAGTAGCAAAACCAAAAACAGTCACTAAATAAGAAAATGGTTTGTTAATAGTGCGTGTTAAAAAATATTTTTTATCTGGAGATAAATCAATGGAACTTATTATTGCAGGGGCGCCAATTTTTGTTTCAACACCTGCATTATTTTTTACCAATTGCGCAGTTGCTAAATACTCAAATACATATTCATCATACGGTGATTTAATTAAATCTTGATAAGTAACACTAGGTGCTACCTTGCCTAAACTTTCTTGAATAGTTGGGCCCTTAGGCGTAATGGGCTTTTTGCTCATTTGAGCAGCAGTATGTGTATTGATCTTATATAGTACTGTTGCATCATCTAACCAGATGAGGCTACTACTCAATACAATGTTTGCTGCATTTTTATTTATTTTACTACATGTACTTGTTTTAATATCAATGACCCAAACATCTACAGCTGTAGCTGTTACATTATAAAAAGCAATTTTATTTTCTGAAGGATTCCAAGTAGGATTCAAGGCAGACAAATTATTAGGTAACCCTGCAATTGACATCATTTTTCCAGTGACTAAATTTTTAAGACTTAGCTGCTTGATAAAATTTTGTCTGGATAAAGAAAAATTATTTGGATTAATACGTATGCCAGCAATTTTAAATTCTGGTTGACCTAATTCTTCTACAATTGGATAAAAGCTTCTTTCCATAACCAACATATATTGCGCTTTTCCATCAATACTAATAGTTGGCGTAGGAGGAGCTAACAATAAGTCGGCTACTTCCTTGGCTGGCTTTTGATAATTAGTAGATTCCTGTGCTTTTGCAAAAAAACAAAAGAATGTAAAAGAGACTAGTGTAAGTACTTTTTTCATAGTATTAATTTCACTCAAATTAATTAAAATAAGTAGTATCGGCTATTATTTAAAGTATTTGTTAATGTGGAAATACCACCAGAAACACTCATAAAATAAATCGGCCACTCTCGAATCATCGGGAGTACTGCAATTGTAAATCAATCACTTATGATTCCTTTCATTGGTGGTTTTACTTTATGGGCCAAGTTGGGGCCAGTTTTTAAGTTTTTAAAGGAAAAGCAGAGGATGAAAGGAGGTGAAAGGGTGAAATTGAGAACATTACCTTATTTTCAATTAAGTAATTTTAATTTGGAAGTAGCGCACCCTACCACCCATTGCATAAAAGAAGTTTTGATTATAACATAGAAAAAAATAATTATGAAATACGTTTTAGTTTTTTTGGTTGTATTATATAGCAATGTAAATTTTGCTCAGAAAAGGGAAATATTAAATGTTCCCTATTACAGTCAAAAGGATATCTCAGATCCCTATAAAGAAAGCCAATGCAAATTGGACATTTATTTACCCAACAATACCAATAAAGGACTACCCATAATTGTTTGGTTTCATGGGGGAGGTTTAACAGGCGGCACTAAGGCGATTCCTGAGGAATTAAAAAATGATCAATTTATTATTGTCTCTGCGGAATACAGATTAAGCCCAAAAGTACATGCTCCAGCTTTTATAGATGATGCAGCTGCATCAGTAGCATGGGTGTTCAATAATATGCAACAATACGGTGGAGATACAAGTAAAATATTTTTATCGGGTCATTCCGCTGGCGGTTATTTAGCCATGATGTTAACCATGGATGAATCATGGTTGTTAAAGCAAAATATTGCTAACAACAGAATTAAAGCATGTATTCCTCTGAGTCCACAAGTCATTACTCATTTTACCATTAGAGCCGAAAATAATATTATAAACACACAACCAGTAATTGACAAGTATGCTCCTATGAATTTTATAAAAGCAAATACCCCAGTCATTATCGACATAACAGGCGATCGAGAACTAGAATTGCTAGGCAGGTATGAAGAAAATGCCTATTTCGTTAGAATGATGAAATTAGCAGGCAATAAAAATATTTCACTATACGAATTACAAGGTTTTAGTCATGGCAGCATGAATCTTCCTGGAATTCATTTAATGTATCAAGAAATTGGTAAAATATTAAATAAAAAATAGGCGAAGAAAAGGGAACGATAGGCAAACCTATTATTAATACATTAATAATATTTAGATAACTTTTTGGTAATATGATAAAATTATTTTCGCGTATAAACAATATACATGCAAAATTTAAAATTCTTTTATCTATTACTGATTACAGTAGTTATATTCTCTTGCCGTAAACAAGACACAACGCCTCCATTAGAGTTCACGCAGAACGAAGATTTAGCCAGTTACCAAGAAATAGCATCTGTTAATCTAGGTGGCTTAGGTGCAGCAGAAATTACGGCTTTTGATCCAGCGACAGATAGATTATTTGCAGTAAATAACAGCGCTGAAAATAAAATTGATGTTTTAGACATTAGCAATCCCTCCAATGTCACCGTGATAAAATCGATCAGCATGTTACCTTTTGGTGGATATGTAAATAGCGTTGCAGTTAGTAATGGAAAGTTAGCAGCAGCCGTTGAATCTACCAACAAACAGGCTCCAGGAAAAGTAATTGTTTTTAATACCACCACCTATGCTGAAATTAAATCAATCAACGTTGGTTCCTTACCGGATATGGTTACATTTAGTCCAGATGGTAATTATATTATCACAGCAAACGAAGGCGAACCTAGTGATGATTATCTTAATGACCCAGAAGGAACTGTATCTATTATAAAAGTGTCAGATTATTCAGTAACTACAATTAATTTCGCCTCTTTTGAAAGCCAGTTAGCTAGTTTAACTGCTAAAGGATTTAGAATATTTGGACCAGGTAAAAATTTCCTTAAGGATATTGAACCAGAATACATTACTGTTTCCGATGATTCAAAAACCGCGTACGTTACACTACAAGAAAATAATGCTATTGCTGAAATTGATATCACAACGGCAACCATTAAAAAAATTACACCCCTTGGATTTAAAGATTATTCTTTAGCGGGTAATGCAATTGACGCAAGTGATAAGGACAATAAAATTGAATTTGCCAATTACGCAAAAGTTTATGGTGTATACATGCCCGATGCGATTGCATTTTTTAATTATAATGGCACCCCCTATTTATTTACAGCCAATGAAGGGGATTCAAGAGAGTACAAAGCCTTTACTGAAATGAAAAGAGTGAATGCAGTGTCATTAGATGCAACAAATTTTCCAACAGCTACAACGCTAAAAACAGATGCAATTTTAGGAAGATTGAATATTACAACAACTTTAGGCGATACGGATGGCGATGGTGATTTTGATGCATTATACTCCTTAGGATCTAGATCATTTAGTGTTTGGAACGCTACCACTGGTAGCCAAGTTTTTGATAGCAAAAATGAACTAGATATTAAAGCTAAAGAATTGGCTATTTATGATGATGGCAGGAGTGATGACAAAGCGGTTGAGCCTGAATCAGTATGCCTTGGTAGAATAGGTAGTAAAAATATTGCTATTATTGGAATGGAACGAGCAGATGCTTTTGCTATCTATGACATAACCAATCCTACTACACCAGTTTTTATTAAAATGTATAAAACCGGTGATGCTCCAGAAGGAATTATTTTCATACCTGCTTCTAAAAGCCCCATTAATCAAAGTTTAATCGTTACTAGTAACGAAAATGATGGTACAGTTAAAATTTACAAAACAACGAAATTATAAAATAGGTTTAGTGCGGTTTTAATAAGCCGTTTAAGAAAACCACCTATGTAAAATAGCATAGGTGGTTTTTTTTAAGTGCTACAGCCAACAATTAATTATTCATTTAATATATTCTGCACTAATGATTACTGCAATCAATGGCACTTCTTTTTTTTCAGTAGCTTTATATTTAATTGTTCTAATAGCTCATCCGTACACATGAAATACTTTGAGCAAAACATATGTCAATAGAAATGTAAATTTTGGATTTAATTTAATTTAATTTTATTCGTATATTTAAACTTGAAAACATTTTATAGAAATAATGGTTTTATGTATATTATTGATTATCATTATTTTAATAAAATAAAATTTATTAAGTAAGGTTGTAAAAAATTAAGCTAAATTTAATTAAGCATGAAAGTTAAAGAATTAATAGGCCGAAACATTAGAAGGAATAGAGAAATGGCAGAAATGAAACAGGAAGTATTGGCACAAAAGCTAAACATTACTGCAAGTGCCTTGAGTCAGATAGAAACTGGAAAAACAGATATGTCCGTGGATAGAATTGAACAGATTGCAACTGCACTAAATAAAAGTTTTTTTGAATTAATTACAACACCCAACCATGTAGGAGGTATTAAAAACGGAATTACCAATAATGATATGATGAATCAAAATATGGATTCACTTATTGAAAAAATGAACCAATTAATTGTTGCTTTAGAATCACGTTAAATTAATAGATTAAAAATCTATGGAATGAAATACAACTAGTAGCCAATGATTTTGTGGGCGATAGATTATACCCTGGCGGGTCCAAAGACTTAAGGCAAAAAAAAGATGGATTATGAAGTGACATTCATAATCCATCTTTTTAAAATTTATATACTAAAGTTAGTGTGAGAATAAATTAAATTATTTTTCCTTTTTGGTAATAAGTCCCATCATTTGTTTTAGTGTCCTATCCATTCCATCAGGACTTCCATCAAGGAATATCACATTACCTTTCCCATATTCAGCAAAATTCTTAATAGCCTCAGTCCACATACTGAAAAGTATCACATTAGTGTCCAAATTAGCTTGTTTCATTTCTTCTGCTGCCTCCGTCATACCCTTAGCAACCTCTTGTCTAAATAGCGCAACTCCTTGTCCTCTTAATTGAGCAGCTTCTTTTTCGGCTTGTGCTGATATTTTAATTGAATTACCTTCTGCTTCAGCAGCTTTAGTTTTTGTAATCAATAATGCCTGACCCTCATTTTCAGCAGCAGCTTTTAAATTATTACTCGCTACTACCTTACTCATACTTTCCATAACCACTTGATCAAAAGTGATATCATTAATTTGCAAGTCTTGTAAATGATACCCCCATTCTTCCAAACTTTGATCAATTTGTTCTTTAACAAAGTCGACTATTTCCCTTCTTGCTGTCAAAACCTCTGCTTGTCTTTTTGTTGCAACATAAGCCCTTATACTGCCTTCAACAGTTCTTACAAGCGCTTGCATTAAATCTTTATTACTAATAAATTTAAAAGCAACCTTTTTGATTGTTTCTTCTTCTGAGTTTTGTACTGAATAAAGTAGCATACTCTTAAAGTATACATTTGCTTGGTCAATAGTAACTGCCTGAAATTCGAGTTCAATGCTCTGATTCTGAATACTTACTCTTCTATAAATACTTTCAATCAAAGGGATTTTAAATCTCAACCCAGGGAGTAAAATTCTTTTATACTTTCCGAACATTGTAATGATAGCAATTGTTCCTTGATTTACTGTAACAAGCCCGGAGAATACAATAACTAAAATTAGACCGAAAAAAGTTAGTGAACCTATCATGTTTAATAATTTTATATAGTAAATATAGTAATTTAAATTTTAATATATACCAATAAATTAGAAAATCTTTACGCTTAAATTTTTTTTAGTAGTCTTGAAAAATGCCTAATAAAAGTAATTTAATAAAATTATCCTCTTCAAATGGTAGCTATGCTGTGTGGCACTTTTTATAAATTTGAAATCTTTAATCAAAATGATGTTTTCAAGTGTTTTCATTAACTTCAAACCATGAAAAAGCTCATTTTTGCCCTACTTATTCTTACAAGTATTAACGGTATCTCACAAAACATTATAAGTAACTCCTTGTATTATGGAAGAACGACCGGAAAATTGCCTGCGCTATCCTATGGGTTGGGTGAAGACCGACTAGGTGGTGCTAAGATGGGTTATATTGATTCCAATGTTTTATTGAAAATAGTTGACTCGGTTAAGGATATGTATACGGTTCAATTATCAAAGTATCATACTGCACTTATCGAAAAAGCATACATTAAACCAGATTTAGCTTCCCCAATAAAAAAACCTTACCACTTAACAGGTTCATTTATTTCAAAAGGAGACTCCTTATTCGATTACGTCAATATATATCTCGACGAAAAGCTACCCTACAGGTCATGGATGGAAATTAGCCCCAGTAAAATTATGGTTGACATATACGGTGTTCAAAGTAACACCAATTGGGTTACTCAGCTTAGTTCACTGAAAGAAGTTAAAAATGTTTATTACAACCAAGTGGAAGATGATGTTGTTCGGGTAACCATCGAATTAAAACATGTACAGCATTGGGGTTATTCGATTTCCTACACAGAAAAGTTTTTAAGTGTTCGTATAAAGCGCCAGCCGGCTAAATTAGATATTCGTCAAATGACTATTGCGATTGATGCTGGACACGGCGGAACTAACGGAGGTGCTTCAGGAATAAAACTAAAAGCATCTGAAAAAGAACAAACCCTGCTTTTTGCAAAAGCGCTTGAAAAATCCTTGAAGAAGCTAGGGGTTAAGAATATTATCATGACACGAAAAACAGATTCGACTTTTGATAATAAGGACCGTATTTTATGGCTGCAGCAGCAAAACCCTGATTTTGAAATTTCGTTACACTTAAACTCGAGTTCAAAGGAATCGGTGAAAGGAGTAAGTACTTATTATAAACATATAGGTTTTAGACCACTGACTACTAACATTTTAAAAAGAATGCTTGAATTGAAATTAAATGAGTTTGGTAATATTGGGCATTTCAACTTCGCATTGAATGCCCCAACAGATTTTCCGAATTGCTTAGTTGAAATTGCATTCCTAAGTAACCCAGAGGATGAAAAAAGAATTGTAAAGCCCATTTTTCATACCCAAGTTGCCGGTAAAATTCAACTAGGCATTATTGATTGGTTAAATAGTATGAAATCCTTGTAATTTTTAAACCAAACCGGTTTAGCTTTGTTTATTATATAATTATGATCCAATCAAAAGCCTTCGCGTATATATTATCGTTTTTTATCCTTACATTTTTATCTACCACCTCACTTGCTCAAGACAAAGTAGTTTTAAGTGGGACGGTAAAGGATAGTCAAACTGGTGAGTCCATTATTAGAGCGATTATCAGAGTAAAAGAAT
>JBIIRW010000126.1:0-8978 GCA_044341385.1 Sediminibacterium sp.
AAGTATTCGCAGATGGATTTGCTGGCGTAGATACGATTGTAAATGTAAGTGATGCCAAATATAGGCCCATGGGGCTTGCCCAAGGACCTGATGGATCTTTATATATCAATGATTCGAAGAAAGGAAAAATTTGGAGAATACTATACAAAGAAGATAAAACAAAGTTTAACCCATCTGCGTTAGCTAAAATGGAGATAAGAAAAAATACTGCAAATAATATTAAAACACCTGATCCGGTAAAAAATATCATTCAATTAAAGTATAGTAAAATTGGCGCCCAAATTTATCAGACCTACTGTACCAATTGTCATCAAAGTAATTTAAATGGGGATGGGAATAGAAATCCTTCATTAATTAAATCAAACTATTTGAACGATAAATCTAGTTTTAGAAATTTAATATCAAATGGCAAAGGGAATATGCCAGCATTTAAAAATATTTCAGACAAAGAAATAGACGAACTAGAAACCTACCTACAGTCAATCATAAATAAAAAGTAAAAAAAGGGGCCCCTATTTCTAGGGGCCCCTAACGTATTTTACAACTTATACCAATTTAAAATAATTATTTCATCAATCCCATTATTGGAGTTTGATCGTAAACGATAAATTCCTCAATAACTTTACCATCTTTATTAAACTTGTCCCCTTGAAAATTTACAACTTCTACTGTTTTATCCCCTTTAGTGAAATTAACGATGATGTAAGAATACACATAATCTCCTTCTGTACCATCTTTAAAGTTAAAGTGACTGCCCCATACATATCTTTTTGGTTGAACTTGTAGTTTAAATCCAGAAGCCTGAAACTGTCTTAGCATCGCTACATTTTCAGCTAGATTAGTTTTTCTTAAGTTATCATAGAAAATAGCTGTATCTGCATATTTTTTTACATAACTAAGGGTATCAAAAGTTTCTAAATCAGTAAAAGTGGCTTTGATTGCATCAATATTTGCAGAACTGTCAATATTAACCCCAAATTGATGAGGGTCAGCAGTTGCTACAGAATTTTGATTGCCAGAAGTACATGAGTACACGGTGATTGCAAGCACCGCAATTAGAATTAAATTTTTCATTTTTAAAATTTTGATTTGAGTCGTAAAGAAAGAAAAATGAACTGAATTTAGATATGAAAAAGGACTATTTTTTGTTCCGTTATACGAATTAGGAACATATTTTTATTTTTTTTGATTACTTAACAAGTCAATTATGAAAACAACAAAAATTATTTACTGGATTACTACAGGTATTATCTGCCTATTTTCATTAGGGGCTGTGCAGATGAATTCTCAAATGGCTATTGATGGCGCAAATCACCTACTTATTCCACGTTACCTTGGTCTTGAAGTTAGTATTGGGCAATTAATAGGGTTGGTACTTTTAATCGTTCCAGCGGTACCTGCTCGATTTAAAGAATGGGCTTATGTGGGTTATGGCATTATGTATTTAACGGCAATAAATGCGCACTTGGCAGTGGGTGACGCCTTTGTGCCTTATACTATAATGGGAATTATTTTCTTTGGCTTATTATTAACCTCCTATATTACTTTTCACAAATTACAGGCAGCAAAAAATAATTAAGCACATTTTTAACGCTGCTGAAATTCTACTGTTAAAATAACAAAACGAAATCCGAAGAAAAATTTACCAAAGATAGGTCCCCACTGATCCAGGCTCCAAATAGGTCGTAGCCCATTTGCCGTTGTGTTTAATATTATATGATTCGGCAGTAGTGCCATCATTCAATACAATCAATACTATTTTTCCCGCGGGGGTTTTAAAGGCGACATTATATAAATTACCTACATTATTTGTCCCAATGCGTATGGAGCCAGCGGGTACAAATTTAGAAGCATGTGCAATAATATAATAGGACACGTTTCTCGTAACCACTGAATTGTCAATAGTAAGTGCACCTTTGCAGGAAATACATCCACCTGGCGTATGTGGATTATAAGATGGATCGCTCGCTAAATTCCACTCTAATGCAACCTTACTCCAATTACGCGCCGAGCCAATCACCACATTTTTTGTATGCCATTTTAAATCACCAGCAAATTCGCCAGTACCTGAAGTCCACTGTTCCGTAAAATACAGGCCTTTATCAGGAAATGCATTATGAACTTGCGTTAGCGCGCTAATATCTCCAGCATATAAGTGAAATGCAGATCCAGCTATATAAGGATTTGTAGCAGCATCACTTAAAATGGATGTTGCATATTCGGGCTTATCACAATTGTGGTCGTAGATAATTATTTTTGTTTTGATACCTGCTGCAGCAAAAGCTGGGCCTAGATGATTTTTAATAAAATCGTTTTGTTGTGCAGCCAACATATACATACTTGGATTATTACCCGGATGCAATGGCTCATTTTGAGGAGTGATTGCATCAATGGTAATCCCATTTTGCTTCATGACTTGTATGTATTTTACAAAATATTTTGCATACGCACTATAATACTGTGGCAACAAACTTCCTCCAATGGACAACTTGTTATCCTTCATCCAAAGTGGCGCCGACCAAGGGCTTCCCATTATTTTGATATTGGGATTAATGGCCAATATTTCCTTTAATAAAGGAATTAAATAAGTCATATCGGGGGAAATACTGAACTTGTCTAAATTAATATCCGTTTGATTCGTTGGTATATCATTGTAGGAAAAAACAGAAGCATCTAAGTCAGATGCACCGATACTCAAACGCAAGTAGTTAATCGAAATAGAGTTTGTATTTTGACCAAACAACTCTTGTAATAAATCTTTTTTTACTGTACTATTTAACTGACTCATCACTTGGGCACTACCGCCAGTTAGTGTATAACCAAAGCCTTCCATTTCCTGAAAAGTACTTGCATCATTTATTTCAATACTATTGTAATTATTAAAGGCGGTGCCAAATTTTAAAATAGCAGTTTGCTTTTCTAATTTGACGGTTTGATCCGCTTTTGTCAGCCAGAATTCAATATCAGTAACCACCGGCGTTGGTGGAACCACGACAGGCGGTATTACAGCTGCTGTGCTTGATGGTGAACAATTCAATATCGAGATGCCTAATATAAACGCTGCCATCAATTTCATTGCCAAACAATTTTTTAATTTAATCGAATTCATTTTCTATACACTATTTCTTCAACTCAAAACTTTCTTTCAATCTTATGTCTTCAGAAGAAGCACCTATCATTAAATCAAAATCAGCGGCTTCCACATCCCATTTTAAATTTACATTGTAAAATGAAAGCTTTTCTTTATTGATGTTGAATTGAATTTTTTTACTTTCTCCTGGTTGCAACATTATTTTTTGAAAATCCTTCAAAGCTTTTACTGGCATTACTACCGAAGCACGTTTGTTATGCAAATACAACTGAACCACTTCCGCTCCTGCAATTTTTCCTGTGTTGGTTAAGGTGAAGGAAACAGCAATTGAATCCCTCATATTCATGACTTTTTTACTTAGTGACAAATTAGCATAAGAAAAGCTAGTATAGCTCAAGCCAAAACCAAAAGGAAATTTTGGAAATATACTTTCATCCAAGTAAGATGAATTGTATATATGATTGTTGTCGTCAGTAGCAGGACGTCCCGTATTGAAATGATTGTAGTAAATAGGAATTTGTCCCACACTCATTGGAAAGGTCATCGGTAACTTAGCTGATGGATTATAGTCGCCGAATAACACATCCGCAATAGCATTACCAGCTTCGCTTCCAAGCCACCATGTATATAAAATAGCGGTTGCATTTTTAGCGGTGTAATTAAATACCAAAGGGCGACCTGCATTAATTAATACCACTACTGGCTTCCCTGTAGCGAGTAGTGCTTGCAATAATTCCTCTTGCACTCCAGGAATATTAATATTACTTCTGCTTTTTGCTTCACCACTCATATCTCTTTTTTCACCAATACTTAGTATGACAACATCCGACTGGTTTGCAACAGCAACAGCTTCACTAAATCCTGATTTGTTATCTCCTTCTATTTCACAGCCTTTGGCATATAATAAATTAGTACCTGGTCCAACTTTGTTTTGTAGGCCTTCCCATTGTGAAA
Source organism: Sediminibacterium sp. (assembly GCA_044341385.1). Taxonomy (GTDB): domain Bacteria; phylum Bacteroidota; class Bacteroidia; order Chitinophagales; family Chitinophagaceae; genus Sediminibacterium. The sequence goes on from JBIIRW010000126.1 coordinate 4,046, forward strand.
CAATAAAATTTGAATCAACTGTTGGAATTGAGACATCCCAAAAACCTTTGTTTTGCAATAAAGATTTTACCAATGGTCCAACAAATGCAATTTTTTTCAAATTTTTTGAAAGCGGTAAAATGTTATTATTGTTTTTAAGTAATACAATACTTTTCGCTGCCATTGATCTTGCCGCAGCAACATGTGCAGGATTATTCAATGCCGCAGCTTCACGCGCATTATTTGAAAACTTATAAGGATCATCAAATAAGCCCATTTCGAATTTCTTAATCAATATTCTTTTAACTGCATCATCAATAAATGCAATGTTTATTTTTCCTTCTTTTACTAGTTGCGCTAAATTATTTTTATACGCTCTACTTTCCATGTCCATGTCTGTCCCTGCATTCATCGACAACAAAGCTGCTTCTTTCGCATCTTTTGCATAGCCATGATTTATCAGCTCACCTATTGAGCCCCAGTCACTCACTACAAATCCTTTAAAACCCCACTTGCCTTTTAAAATTGTTCTTTGTAAATAATTATTGGCTACCGCTGGAATACCATTGATATCATTAAATGAATTCATGAAACTTGCAGCACCCGCATCTACCGCGGCTTTGAATGGAGGCAAGTATATCTCCCATAATTGCCTTTCGCTCATATCCACCGAATTATAATCTCGACCACCCACTGCAGCCCCATAAGCTGCAAAATGCTTCACACAGGCCATTAAAGTATTCGTATCTCCTAAATTTGTTCCTTGAAATCCTTTTACTCTTGCCGCACTAATTAAAGATCCTAAATAAGGATCTTCTCCTGCACCTTCCATAACGCGTCCCCATCTTGGATCACGCGCAATATCAACCATGGGCGCAAATGTCCAATGAATGCCACTTGCGCTTGCTTCAGTTGCAGCAACACGCGCTGATAATTGAATCGCAGGTAAATCCCAGCTTGCTGCTTCGGCTAATGGAATAGGGAAGGTGGTTTTAAATCCATGAATGACATCCTGCCCAAATAATAATGGAATTTTTAATCGCGACTGCATGGCCAGTTTTTGCCAGCTTCTTGTTCTGTCACTACCAATGGTGTTTAACAATGACCCAACCTGGCCATTTTTAATTTGATCAATTTTGTTATTATCAATAGTAACTGGACCAGTTGCCTGATTGTCGTCATTGTATTGATTCAATTGACCAATTTTTTCATCCAAGGTCATTAATCGTAAAACCGAATCGGCTTTTTGAGGCAATGACTTTTTTTGTGCAATGCACAAGTTTGAAAAAACAAATACTGAAAAAAGTAATCCAAATATTTTAAATCTCATTGGTTAAATATTGTAACGAATAATAGTGCAGTATACTGCGCTACTATTTATTGTAAATAGAGAATAGCGAGTTACTATTTAACGGAGAAAAAACTTGCAAGAAAATTATTGATACACCCTTACATAATCGACTTCCATAACGCCACTTGTAAATGCAGGATCAATGGCACCTCCAAGGTTACCGCCCATTGCTACATTAAAAATGAAGAAAAAGTTTTGATTAAACGGCGTTGCTGGTTTATTTGCAAAAGTATAAAACACTACATCATCAACATAAATTTTAATACTGACATCAGTCCACTCTAAAGTATATTTATGAAATGCTGTTGTTGCATTGTTGATCATGGTAGTAGCCCCATCCGCATTACCACCAGAACGACCTGGGTAGTGCAATGTGCCATAAATTTTATTTAATGAATTGCCTATATGCTCCATAATATCTATTTCGCCACAAGCAGGCCATCCAGCTGAACCAATATTATCGCCAAGCATCCAAAGTGCAGGCCATGTTCCGCCTCCAACTGGTAACTTAGCGCTTATATCTACTTTGCCGTATTTAAATGAAAATTTACCCTTGCTTAATAATCTTGCCGACGTATAATTACTACCACTAAATGATTCTTTCAATGCGGTAATTTTTAAAGTTCCGCCCGAAACAATTGCATTGGTAGTTCGATTTGTATAATATTCTTGTTCGTTATTGCCCCATCCTCCTGATCCTGTACCTATATCATAACCCCACTTACTAGGATCTGGTGCGCTTGCAGTTGCTGCGTCAAATTCATCCGACCATACTAATGACAATGATGTTGTCACTGTTACGACTGTAGATTTAGAAGCTGTTGCACCACTCGCACTTTTAGCGACTACACTTACCGTGTAAACGCCTGATGTGGCATACTTATAAGTGAAATCTCCGGTTACTGAAACTTGATCCTTGATGCCATTGCCTAAATCAAAAGTGTACATGACTGCATTTGTTGCAGTTGCTTTAAAAACCACATTTCCTGAGGTTCCGCTAACTGTGGCATCCAAACTTAAATTAGTAGGTGCTGTGGAAACGGGTGTAGGCGTATCACCCCCCTTGCCGCACGAAGTAAGTGCAGCAAGGAGAAGGATAAACAAGACACTAAAAAATTTCAACTTTAATATAGACTTTGAAAACATCGTCAAGTTTTTATAATGCTTTTAATTTTAAATACCAAGCGTTACCTGTTTCTGTTCCTTGTACTCTTAAATACATGGCAGTAGCAGAAATTGATAAAATTTCGTATTCTTTTTGCAATGAACCATACCCAATAAAGGTATTGGTTCCAGCAAGCAATATACTAGTTCTTGTTGAATTTGCAGAAGGAACGGCTGAACCAGCAGGAATGAAAGAAAAATTACTTGTTCCGCCAGCATATGCGTAACAACCTTCATCACCAGAACCTGGGATACCTGCTAATGTAGCATTACCACCAGTTTTAGTAAACGCACCATCAGGTGTAGTTACTTGTAAGGTATAGCTTGTTGCACTCACTGCAGTAAACTTAAATCCAGAAGTATAAAAACATGGAGCAGCGGTAACTTTTTCATTTACTGAAGCAGCCCACCACTCAGGAACAATTGATCCAGTCCAAGGGCCTACGCCAAAATGACCACCAACACTTTTATCAACAATCCAAGTTTTAGATGCCCCTCCAGTTAGGTTAGCAACTACGGCAGCGTCAGGGGTAAAATTACTTTGTACAGTAACGTCTTTTGTAATAGTAGTAGATGTACCTCCACGGCCATAGGCTACTGCAGTTACTTTATAAGTATTTGTACCAAGTGTTGTGTATTTTTTTGTGATAGCCCCAGTTGGTAAATAAACTAAATCCAATGCATTGGTTGCATCATAATCTATTTTATATGATAATGCATTGTCAGCAGAAACTGTGAATGTTACGTCACCAGAACCATCTCCATTCGGAGTTGCTGTGGTAACACCTTTCACTACTGCAGAGATCACTAAGTTTGTAGGCGCTTTTAAATCACCTAAAACATATTCTTTTTCCTTACAAGCCGACAACAAAATTGCCGTTGCAAGAAAACTTAAAAATAATTTTGAAATATTTTTCATTGTGTTTTGGTTTAATTGGTTAATCTAAAATTGTCTACATAAATAACTGATCCTGCACCATCTACTGAATCATTAAATCGTAAAACCAATTGTGTAAATTTTGTTCCATCAGGAATAGCAGCGATACCGCTAAAATCAAATACCAATTCCTCCCATTCACCTGATTTAGTTACTGGCACTTTTAAAACAGCAACGCCATTGGATGGTTTGCCACCAATTGCCCACTCTAATTCAACATTTAATTTAGCACCTATTAACGCTGCATCAGGATTATATACCAATACTTTAATTATTTTACCAAGGCTAAAATCAATTGGATTGTTTGGCGCTCCCATTGGGCTATAAGTACCACTCCATGATTCCCAACCTCTTGTGAACTTACCTACTTTCGCACTTGTATTTAAACCAGTAGCGCTAGGGTTTGCAACTGTTGCAAATCCTTGACCACCACCAAAGGTTCCAAAGAAATAGTTAACAAAAGCATTTTCAAAATCCAATGGCAAACCAAATGGATCAGTAACCACAATTGCATTTGTTTTTTCAGTTTTAGCAGCACCGCCACTTAAAGCAACCACCTTTACATTGTAATTACCTGATTTAGCATAAGTTTTTTTAACTGTCGCACCAGTTGCCAATGGAGTTCCTACTTCATTAGCCACATCACCAAAGTATACTAGGTATGATGCAGCATATAATGCAGTGGCTTTTACTGTGATGTCATAAACATTTTGTGACATAGTTACCGCTAAGTTTTCAGGAGCGCGATAAGTAATCGCTAAAGGATAAGTAGTCGTTGTTGTTTTACCTGCGATATCTGTAGTTAAAATAGTAACCGTATAGGAACCTTCTGGATACACATGTGTTGCGTTTCCACCTGGAGTTACTGTAGCTGAAGCTGCAGCACCTGTTCCATGTCCAAAATTAATAGTGTAAGAAGAAACACCTTCTCCAGTTGGAGAAACTCTTACTACACCAGAATTATCTGTACTGATCGTAAACACTTTTGCTAAAGCAGAAGACGATGCAGAATTTATAAAAGACAAATCGCTATCGATCCCGTCTTTTTTTGTACATCCTGTAGCCAAAACCAACAGGAATGCAATGCTGTATAGAAACTTTATTTTATTCATTGTATAGTTTTTAATTAGTTATACTTAGGATTTTGTACCAATAACGTGCCTTGTAATTCAGAATAAGGAATTGGGAAAATTTCATCTCTTCCAGCAACAAAACCTCTAGTTGCTAATTTTGCTGCAGCTTCATTCCATCTTACTAAATCAAAAAAGCGATGTCCTTCACCAGCCAATTCTAATCTTCTTTCTGCTTTGATAGCAGCAAGTGAAACTGGCGTTGAAGCCAAACCTACTCTTGCTCTAACAGCATCTAATAAAGCTTGTGCTCTTGCACCTGTTCCACCCAAGGCTTCTGCTTCCATTAAATAAGTATCAGCTAAACGAATTACATAAGTGTCTTGCTTGAAGTTTAATTCTTGAGATCCACCACCTGTTCTGATATCCGCA
>JBIIRW010000069.1:0-8606 GCA_044341385.1 Sediminibacterium sp.
TTAGAGTACAACGACAAAAACGAACCAGTACGTATCGATGCAATCGTTGTATCTACACAACACGATGATTTTGATGCAGAAGGAAAGATGTTAGCGAAAATCAAAAAAGATATCGTTGAAATTTTAATCCCAAGAGTAAAAGCAAAATATAAGAAATACGCTAAGTTGTTTAACAACAACATCACGTATCATATTAACCCAACAGGTAAGTTTGTGATTGGTGGTCCACACGGCGACACTGGTTTAACGGGCCGTAAAATTATCGTAGATACTTACGGTGGTAAAGGTGCACACGGTGGTGGTGCTTTCTCTGGTAAGGATCCAAGTAAGGTGGACCGTTCTGCAGCATATGCAACACGTCATATCGCTAAGAACTTAGTCGCTGCTGGTGTAGCTTCAGAAGTTTTAGTACAAGTTTCCTACGCGATTGGTGTTGCGAAACCAACCTCCATCAACGTAAATACTTACGGTACTGCTAAAGTAAAAATGAATGATGGTCAAATAGGTAAGTTGGTTGAATCTATATTTGATTTACGTCCTTACTTTATCGAGCAACGTTTAAAGTTAAGAACACCAATGTATAGTGAGACTGCTGCTTATGGTCATATGGGTCGTAAGAACGAAACAGTGACTAAAACATTTACTAGCCCTGATGGTAAAACAAAAACAATGAAAGTTGAATTGTTTACTTGGGAGAAATTAGATTATGTAGCGAAAGTTAAAAAAGCTTTCGGTTTGAAATAAAATAATGATTTTAAATAAAGGCCCGTTCCGATCATTCAGGACGGGCTTTTTATTTTAAGTTAAAATATTCTTTATGGCAATTGAAAATAGGGAATCGCAAAAAAATCCTTGGACAAAAGTAGGGGATAAAATAGTGTATGATAATCCTTGGATTAGTTTAACGGAGTTTGATGTAATTACGCCTGCTGGTACCAAAAGTATTTATGGCAAAGTACATTTTAAAAATATTGCTATTGGCATCATTGCGATTGATGCAAATGATCAAACTTATTTAGTGGGGCAATATCGTTTTCCATTGGATGCCTATAGCTGGGAAATACCAGAGGGTGGGTGCCCTGAAGGAACGGATTGGTTAACTGCAGCAAAGAGAGAGCTCAAAGAAGAGACTGGATTTGAAGCAGGGACATGGACGGAAATTTTACAAATGCATGTATCCAATTCCGTATCTGATGAATTTGCCATTGTTTATGTGGCACAAGATTTAATAGCAGGAGAAGCGGAACCAGAGGACACGGAGGATTTAAAAGTCATTAAAATGCCATTCTCGGAAGCCGTTAATTGGGTCATGGAAGGAAAGATTACAGATTCAATATCTGTAGCTGCCATTCTTAAATGGGAATTGCTTAAAAATAAAAAAGAGTAACTTTGAATCATGGAGGAAAGACGCAATTATAATAACAGACCAGAACGAAACTTTAATGGACCACGTAGGTTTACGCCTCGAGCTGCAACTACGGAGCGAAAATTTATTATTGGTCGACAACCCATTCTTGAATCTTTTCTAAGTGATACCAATATTGAAAAAATATTGATTCAAAAAAATGCACAAGGAGAAGGGTTAAGTGAAATAAAAAAAGCGGCATTAGACAAAAATATTCCTATACAGTTGGTGCCTATTGAAAAGTTGAATGGCATGACCAAGGCGAATCACCAAGGGGTGTTGGCTTTTATTTCAATGGTGAAGTACATGGACTTACAGGAAGTGATTGATTTTGTCGTTGCTAAGGGGGAGACGCCCTTTTTTATGATGTTGGATGGCGTTACAGATGTTCGAAATATTGGTGCAATTACCAGAAGTATACATTGTTGTGGCGCGCAAGCATTAATTATTCCAGATAAGGGGGTGGGTGCATTAAATGAAGAAGCTTTTAAAAGCAGTGCAGGTGCATTAGAGCACATACAAGTAGTTAGGGTGAGTAGTTTATTAAAAGCGTTGGATACCTTACATTTAAATGGCATTCAGATTTTCACGAGTGAAATGCGTGCAGATAAGAATGTACATGAATTAGATTTGACCATCCCTGCTTGTATCATTATGGGTGATGAAGGCAGAGGCGTACAACCATTTTTAGCCAAAGCAGCGGATTATTTTTTCAAAATTCCAATGGCGACTAATTTTGATTCTTTTAATGTTTCAGTCGCCGCAGGTATTATTTTGTATGAAGGGATGAAGCAAAGGATGTTTAAATGAAATTCAAATTAACCTTAGAAGCGAATAAGTCAGCTACGACCATTCATTATCAAGATAAGATCATGTTAATGGGGTCCTGCTTTACTGAAAATATAGGTGCTAAATTACACAGACATTTATTCCAGGTGAAGGAAAATCCTCATGGTATTTTATTTAATCCAACGAGTGTAATAGGTGCATTGCAGGATTATATTGATAACAAGCAATATGTTGCTACAGATTTATTTGAACTCAATGATTTGTATAATAGCTGGCATCATCATACCCGATTTTCTGATATTACAGCTTTGGCTACGCTTGAAAAAATAAATAATTCCATTAGCGATGCACATACTTATTTAAAAGCAGCTGATAAATTAGTCATTACATTAGGTTCCGCTTGGCTTTATTGCTTAACCGATGTTGCACCTAGCGGTGCTGGACTCGTTGTAGCCAATAACCATAAAGCGCCCGCCCAATGGTTTGAAAAAAAATTAATGGATCCTGTGGAACTGTCTTTACAATTGCAAAAAATAGTTTCAGCACTGCAGTCATTTAATAAAAATATTCACATCATTTTTACGATTAGCCCAGTACGACATTTGAGAGAGGGGTTAATTGAGAATAACCGAAGTAAGTCAGTGCTTATTTATGCAGTGCATGATGTAATTGCAAAATCAAAAGCGGTAGGCTATTTCCCAGCTTATGAATATGTGATTGATGACCTACGTGATTATCGTTTTTATGCGGAGGATTTAGTGCATCCCAATTATGCAGCGACCAATTATGTTTGGGACAAATTAGTTAGTACTTATTTTACTGAGGATACGCAATTAATCATGGGCGAGGTGGCCGAGTTGCAATTAGCGAAACAGCACAAGCCATTTAATAAAGCATCTATTGCACATCAGGCCTTTTTACAAAAGTGCCTGTTAAAAACAGAACTGCTTCAATCAAAATATCCTTATTTACCCTTGGCGGACTTCCTAACTTTTTTTAAGGAAGAACTTATAAATAATGCGTAATTTAGTTGTCTAAATTATCGTTATGCGTTTATTGCCACTGATAGCATCCGCTATTGTAACCACAGCATTGGTATTTACTTTAAATATTCAACTAAAAATAGGAAATGCAAAAGCACCAAGATTAGGGTATTTTTTATCTCCGCAGCATGGCTTCTGGAAGAATGCCGAGAAGAAAGATGCCAATTTTGATGCATCTATCGTAGTCAATGAATTACTAGGCAATGTGGATGTTTATGTAGATGATAGATTAGTGCCACATATTTATGCAGATCATGACCAAGACGCTTATTTTGTTCAAGGATATTTGCATGCGAAATTTAGATTATGGCAGATGGATTTTGAAACACGCGTAGCTTCTGGAAGATTAAGTGAAATTGCTGGGGCGGATAAATTACCTATTGATCGAATGTTTAGAAGATTAGGGATGGTGTATGGCGCTGAAAAAACAGAAGCCAATATCAATGAAACGAATCCTAACATGAAGGCAACCGTGGATGCGTATACTGCTGGTGTAAATGCATATATAAAGCAATTAGATCCTGCGGATCTGCCTTTCGAATTTAAATTGATGAATTATGCGCCTGAAGATTGGACACCGAAAAAGACCTATCTTTTTTTAATGTTTATGTCCTATGATTTAACAGGTCGCTCAGCTTCTGTTGATTTACAAATGACCAATACCAGGGATTATTTAGGTTATGACTTATTTGATAAATTATATACTAACCAACAAGATTTTTTAGACCCGATTATCCCTAAAGGCACCGTGTATGAAAAGCCATCTATTGTTCCTGTGAAACCAATGAACGCGGATTCGGCTTATTTGCATAAAGTAAATAGTGTTGCATTCAATACCGTTGATATGCCCGAGGCGCCAGATAAAAATAATGGCTCCAACAACTGGGCAGTCGCTGGATCAAAAACCAAATCTGGCCGACCTATTTTAAGTAGCGATCCTCACTTGGGTTTAAACTTACCCTCCTTGTGGTATGAAATGCAAATCACCACACCCACACATAGTACCTATGGTGCAAGTTTTCCAGGATCACCTGCAGTGATTATTGGGTTTAATGATAGTTTGGCTTGGGGTGTGACCAATGCTGGCAGAGATGTATTTGATTATTATGAAATTAAATTTAAAGATACTACAGAGAATGAATATTGGTTTAATGGTGCATGGAAGGCCACTACCAAAAGAAAAGAAGTGATTAAAGTGAAAGATAGTTTAGATGTGGTGGAAGAGATTGCAATGACACATTGGGGGCCAACCATGTTTGACGCACATTACCAGAATACGCAATCCAATGGTCGAAATTTAGCAGTACAATGGACTGCGCTTAACTCATCAACAGGTGTTGAAACTTTTTATTTGTTAAATCGCGCTAAAAATTACGACGATTATTTACATGCCATTTCATTATGGACCTGTCCAGGACAAAATTTTGTATTGGCTACAAAGTCAGGAGATATCGCTATTAAACAACAAGGAAGTTTTGTTGCAAGGTGGGAGCGACAAGGTGATTTTATCATGCCAGGGGAGGATACTAGTTTTCAATGGCAGGGAATCATACCAACCAATGAAAATCCAATGATTAAAAATCCGGAGCGAGGTTTTGTAAGTAGTGCGAATCAAAAGTCAACAGATGCAAGTTATCCCTATTACTTAGGTGCCGCATCCGCATTTCCTTTATATCGGGGTATCAGTGTTAATATGCACTTAAATAACATGTTTCAAATTACGGCAGAGGATATGCAAAAATTGCAAACAGATAATTATAATGTTTTCGCAGCAACTGCTCGCCCAGCTTTAATGAAATATATTCAATTAGATAATTTGAGTAGTAATGCAAAAAGAATGGTGACAGAAATGACCAATTGGGATTTGTACAATAATGTAAACGCAAAAGGGATTACCTGTTTTAAAATTATTTGGGATAGTGTGGAACAAGCCGTTTGGGGCGACGAGTTATCAGGTTCGGCTATTCCATTATTAAAACCTGAAGCTTATGTATTATTAGATCAAATGTTAAAGGATACCAATTGGAGTATTGCTGATGATATTAGAACAAAGGACAAAGTAGAGGATCTAAAAACTCAGGTAACAATAGGTGTTGAAAAAGCAACTAAGAAATTACTTGCGTTAGAAAAAGAAAATAAATTGGAGTGGGCATTATTTAAAGCAACACGCGTTTTGCATTTGACAAAAACTCCGGCGTTAAGCAGAATGGATCTTCCCATTGGCGGTGGTGTAAATATTATTAATGCAACCACGGAAAATCATGGTCCTAGTTGGCGTATGGTAGTGCATTTGACCGATGAAATTGAAGCCTATGGATTATATCCAGGTGGTCAAAGTGGAAATCCGGGCAGCCCTTATTATGATACATTTGTTAATTATTGGGCCGAGGGTAAATATTACAGATTGCTATTCTTATCTAAGGAAAAATTAAAGCAAAGTGAAAGAAAAAAATGGCACATGCAGTTTCAAAAGACAAATTCATAATTAATTCTAATTCATTAAAATATTTTATATGAAATATATCGCATCTATTTTTTTATCTGGGTTACTTACTTACGCTGTAGGAATATATGGTGACCTGCCTTGGTGGAGTTTTGTGATCACTAATTTTATCATTGCTATTGCATTACCAATTAAACCTGCGCAAGCTTTTACAGCAGGTGCCTTAGGGGTAGGGGCATTATGGGCAGGTTTGGCTTTCGGAACTGATATGGCGAACAATCATATATTATCAACAAAAGTGGCAAATATTTTACCCATGGGAGGCTCTTATATACTTTTAATTTTTGCTACTGCTTCCATAGGTGCATTGCTGGGCGGACTGGCCTCGCTCACTGGAAGTTTTATTCGAGCAAACAAAGCCTAATATTTTTTGAAAAGGGTAGCTGATGAAAGTCAGTTGTTTGCTTATCGTATAAAAATATTTTTATTGTATCTTCGTAATGAATTTGCCCAACCTGTAATTGGGTCCATTTTAAAGGAACATCCTAGATGTCTAAATTTATTTTATGACCCTACTACACAATCGCGTCTCCAATAAGGAGCTAAAAGAAAAATTATACCAAGAAAATTTTTCGAGAACCACCATCAGTTTTTATAAATACTTTAGCATCCAGAATCCGCAAGTATTCAGAGATGAATTATACAAAGGATTGAGTGCATTGCAATGTTTTGGTCGAATATATATTGCGAAGGAAGGGATCAATGCGCAGATGAGCGTGCCATCTCAGTTGTTTGAAAGCTTCAAGGAATATTTATATGCCATTCCCGAATTAAATAATTTAAGATTAAATATTGCGGTTAATGATAATGGAAAAAGTTTTTGGGCGCTAAGAATTAAAACGCGAGAAAAAATTGTTGCCGATGGAATTGAGGACGCAAGTTTTAGTATGGAAAACAAAGGGAACTATGTTGATGCGCAACAAATGAATACTATGTTGAATGCCCCGGATACCATTGTTATTGATATGCGCAATCATTACGAATACGAAGTAGGACATTTTACCAACGCGATTGAGATTCCATCAGATACTTTTAGGGATCAATTGCCCATGGCGGCGGATATGATGAAGGATAAAAAAGAGGCCAATATTATTATGTATTGTACGGGTGGTATCCGCTGTGAAAAAGCAAGTGCTTATATGTTACATCATGGGTTTAAAAATGTATTTCATTTAGAAGGGGGTATAATAAATTATGCGAATAAAATTAAGGAAGCTGGATTAGAAAGTAAATTCAAAGGAAAAAATTTCGTTTTTGACGATCGATTAGGCGAGAAAATTACGGAAGATATTATTGCGAAATGTCATCAATGTGGAGCGCCTTGTGATACGCATACGAATTGTAAAAATGATGGATGCCATTTATTATTCATACAATGTCCCACCTGCGCCGAAACCTATGCGGGTTGTTGCACACAGGCTTGCACTGACATTGTTCATTTGCCTATTGAAAAACAAATCGAACTTAGAAAAGGGATTGATAAAGGACAGCAAATTTTCAACAAAAGCAAACAACGACTACGCCCAAGATTAGGGATAGATATCTAGTGAATAATTTAAATATTTGTTTTCAGTTCTGAACATTGAGGAATAGCGTAAAGAAAAATTAAAAAATGAATCGTCAGAAATTGCGCATGTTTGAGCGTAGCGAGTTCGCAATTTTAGATTCATTTGTATTTTTTAGCGTTATGACGAGCGGAGAAGAATGAAAATAAATATTTAAAATTAACTTAATTAAGCTTTTCTAATGAAGCTGTAACTAAATCGTAGGTTGCTTCGTCAGTTAATTTTTGAGGTTTGAATTTTTCACCAATCACTTGCTCATACAATTCAATATATCTTTTTGAAATAGTGTCAATCCATTCTTCAGACATGTGCGGAACGGTTTGCCCTTCCTTCCCCATGAAATTATTTTCAATCAACCACTCGCGCACAAATTCCTTGCTAAGCTGTTTTTGTTTTTCTTTTTTTATTTGTCTTTCTTCAAAACCATCTGCATAAAAATAACGAGAGGAGTCAGGGGTGTGAATTTCATCCATCAAGTAAATGGTATCGCCAATTTTTCCAAACTCGTATTTGGTATCCACTAATATCAAACCTTGCTTCGCTGCAATTTCTTTTCCTCTTTGAAATAAGGCTAAGGCATATTTTTCTAACACCGCCCAATCTTCAGCGGATGCCAAACCTTGTGCAATAATGTTTTCTTTGGAAATATCTTCATCATGTCCTTCACTTGCTTTGGTAGAAGGGGTGATAATAGGGGTAGGGAAATAGTCATTTTCATTTAGCCCATCGGGTAAGGAAACACCACATAAAACGCGGCCACCTGTTTGGTAAGTTCGCCATGCATGACCCACCAAATTACCTCTAACCACCATTTCTATCTTAAAAGGGGTACATTTTTTCCCAATGGCCACATTTGGGGCAGGGGTATCCATGAGCCAATTTGGGCAAATATCACTAGTCGCCTTAAGCATATAGGCGGCAATTTGATTTAAAACCTGTCCTTTAAATGGGATGGGATTCGGTAAAATTACATCAAAAGCCGAAATTCGATCACTTGCAATCATCACAAGTAGTTCATTTTCAATGTAATATACATCTCTTACTTTACCGTGGTAAGTATTTAGTTGGCCGGGAAAGGGTGTGGATTTCATGCCACTAAATTAAAATTTTTAACACAATTTTGATAATTTTTTCTCAAGTGGGAACAATTCAGTATTTTTAACTACGATTCATCTTAAAAACAAATAAAATATGAGAAAATTTTTACGTCATTTTAGTCTTTTAAGTTTACTAGCCTTATCGGTAGTTTCATTAAAAGCACAAAATGCAAGTACTGTAAATGGTACTGTTAAAAATTCAAA
>JBIIRW010000070.1:0-8397 GCA_044341385.1 Sediminibacterium sp.
TGTGCTAAGCCATATCTATTTTTTGGAAGTTGACTAGAGAAGGGTAATATTTTTTCTGGTGTGTTTGGAAAAACTTGTTTTGTTGGCGCATCATATTGTCCCCTGTTTAACAAAAAAGTTTTTTTAGGCTGTGGCATTTCTTGCATCACCATTAATTCTTTGATATGCTCTGTTGAATCTGATAATAATTTTCTTTGTGTTTGAAGTGCCAGGTTTGCGTTTTTGATACCTACATTCACTACTGAGTTATAATATTCTTTTAAAACGGCAATATCCTCATTGGTTAATTCAGTTCTGGTTTTTTTTGTAATTAAATCCCAATTCGCTTTTTTTGCCAATACTTTTATTTCAAAAGGAGTTAAAGCTCGGTTATATACAGATACATCATCTAGCTTTCCACCCTTAACACCAAATCCACGATACCAGGCTCCAATTTGTAATCCTGGCTCATCCTTTGAAAAAAATACAATGTCTTTATATAATTGATCAATCTGTGTTTCCATTTTTAATGGAGCACCATCAATAAATAAATTCAAACCTTTTGCGGTAGAAGATCCATCATAGGTCATAGTGAGTTGTATCCATTGATTACGCGGAACATCCGTTAAAGACAGTTTTGTAATGGCGTTGGAAGGTGCAGTATGTGCCATTGTCATTTCAAGTCGATTATTTTTTAAATAAACATGATAGCCTTTGAAATTATACAACCTTTCTGCATTGCTTTTATGAAAAATAACACCCTCCTTCATTTCCTTAGGAATATTTATCGATAGGCCAATGGTAAAAGGTTCCGATTTTCTGAAAACGCCCACTTCTTTTAAATCCAAATAGGTGTCACCATTTAAATATAAACTTTGTCCATTCCCATTTTTTTCAAATTTTAATGGTTCACTTTTTGTATCCCAATCGCGACGTAAAATGGCTTTTTTACTATTGTTGACACTATTTTTTAATGAATCTTCAAAACTATAAAAGCCTTGTAAATTTTCAACCGGGACGCCCTTGCTTGATATTGTTTTATATTTTTCTTGTTGTATCCATTCATTAAATTCATTAGATGCATTTTCGTAGCTTAATTTTAATTGCGCTTCTTTTTCTTTTACCAATGAATTAATATATTGAATAGTTTTTTCTTGTGCTGCCGTTGGAAGCATTAATGTGGGTGTTGGCATATCATCATTCCAAGATATCTGTCCCGCCTCGCGTACATTATTAAAAAAACTATACAGCTGATAGTAATTTTCTTGTGAAACCGGATCATACTTATGATCATGACATCTTGCACAACCTACCGATATGGATAAAAATGCTTCTCCAAAAGTATTGGTACGATCCATCACATATTCTGTTTGGAATTCTTCTTCTATTATACCACCCTCCATATTTTGCGGATGATTGCGATTAAACGCTGTTGCAATAATCATATCCTTAGTAGGTGAAGGCATTAAATCACCCGCTAGTTGATAGTGAATGAAATTTTTATAAGACATGTTTTCATTAAAAGCACCAATAACCCAATCGCGATATACCGACATATCCCTGGTTCTATCCACGGTGTATCCGTAGGAATCAGCGAAGCGGGCTAGGTCTAACCATTGGGTCGCCATTTTTTCACCATAATGCGGGGAGCTTAATAAACGGTCTACTTGTTTTTCGTAAGCATTTGCGCTTTGGTCGTTTAAAAATTGGTCTATTTCATCAACGGTAGGCGGAAGACCGGTCAAATCCAAGGAAAGCCTTCTTAATAAAATTTCTTTAGACGCCTGAGGGCTAGGCTGTAAACCTTCTTGTTGTAATCGACTAAATACAAAATTATCAATGGGATTATTCACCTGTAAATTAAAGAGGTCAGGAATCGCCTTCTTCTCTGGTGCAACAAATGCCCAGTGTGGCTTATATATGGCACCCGTTTCAATCCACTTTATAAGGATTGCTTTTTCCTTTGCATCTAAGGTTAAATGAGATTTTGGATCCGGCATCATGTAACTAGGATCGGAAGATAAAATGCGGTGGTAAAGCTCACTCTTATTTAAATTACCTGGCACAATGGCAAATTTTCCAGGGCTTTCTGGCAAAGGTCCATAGGCCGAAGCCTCCATATCTAATCTAAGTCCTGCTTTTTGTTTTGCTTTATCAGGTCCATGACAAGAAAAACACTTGTCAGATAAAATTGGTTTTACATGTTCATTATAATCAATAACCAAGGGTAATTTAAGATACGCCGCATTTACATCCTCGGGTAATTTGGATATGTTTTTAAATGCAAAAAAAACACCAATAAAACCTATGAATAAATAATATTTCTTCATTTTTTCTGAAATTTAAAATCTCCTATTTCAATAGTTACTTTTGGATTTAATTTTTTAAACTGTTCAATCCCATTTAAAGTTACTTTAGTTTTCCATAAATAAAGCACAGATAAGTTTTTTAAATCTGTTAATTGAATAATTCCCTCATCTGAGATATTCGTACCATAAAGGTTAAGCTGTTCCAATTGTGACAATTGCTTTATAAAGCTCATCCCATTATCTGTGATCAACGTGTTTTCTAGATTCAACTTTTTAATGTTTTTTAAATCCGCTACTATTTTTATATCAATATCATTAATAGGCAAGTTGGTTAATTTTAAGGTTACCAATTGTTCATTAATATTTTTCAAAGCTTGCAAGCTGGCATTATTAAAAGGAACTACATTAACAAAATTGGCCATAACAAAATTGGAGCCTTCTGCGATATTGGTTAAAATAATATTTTTTTGTTTGAAATCTTCAATGATCGCAGCGCTTATAGCTGCAGGGTTTGGTAGGTTTGTAATTTTTACGGAACTTTTTATACTATTATTATTTTCAATCTCCTTCTTTTCTGTTTCTGTTATTTCACTATTTACTTTTTCTGGGTTATCTATAATATTTTTATCCGCAATGGTATTTTGGGATACCACATTTTTAACCAATTCGTTATTGGAAATAGTGTCAATAATATCCTCGAAAGAGGCGCCGGATTTTATCCAGCGTTCAATGATTAAAATTTCATTTTGATTTAACTGATGTTTTCCTTTCGGCGGCATGTGTTTTTCATCATCAATTGGCAATACTAAGCTTGTATATAGTGGACTTTTGAATGGATTTCCCGCAACCAAGGTTCTTCCATTTTTCCCGCCCTTCTTAATATAAACTTCCCCATCTAATCTTAATCCATTCTTTTGTTTAATTGCGGAATGACAATTATAACATCTCAATTTTAATAAGGGTGCAATTTGTTCTTTATAAACATTGTGGGTTTCAATGGTTAAAGAATCAGCTCCATTTGAAATTGTCTGTGTGATTATTTTTGATTCTTTATTTAAAGTGTCCCCCTGGCTCGTGTTGGAATTTTCAATTGAGCTAAATAAATAATTTTCACCGTGTGTTAGGGTACCACCATAGTGACCTGTAATAAAAACAAGTAGGGTTAATATGACAGCTAATAATTTTCGGTATTGCTTTAAGAAATAAACTAGTAATCCTATAACTGCAGTGCTAATCCCGGTCCACTGATGTTTTTGAACTAATAATGCATCATATTCGCCAGAGTTGGATAATATCCATCCTGCAATACAAGCCAACACGGCGCTACTACTCCCCACTAAAAAAGCGAATGAAATAGGCAGTTGTAAATCAACCTTACTGTAATGTTCGTAAACCATCATCAAAACACCCAATAGCAAAATACCAATGGGAAAATGCACAATGACTGGATGTAGGTGACCTATGAATTCAAGCATATGATTTAGATAGAAATAAATAGCAATCTAGCGTATAGCAATTTAACTATTAAATAGGACTATTTGCTGATCTCATACCTAAAATTTAATCTATCAGGCTCTCCAAAATAAGCAACCACCTCCTCTCTAACTTTAATACCACCAATACGCTCCATTGCTTTTTGCGATCGAATGTTATTAGCACCTACATAAAAAGCCACCTTATCTACATAATTAAATGCATGGTTAAGCATTAATGTTTTTACTTCTTTATTGATGGACTTCCCCCAACAACTTCTTGCAAAAAAAGTATAACCAATTTGAATTTCTTTCATAGCGGCATCATATGCACAATAGCGACTGGATCCCAATGCTTGGCCACTTAATGTATCTCTAATTATAAAAGCACCACCTGATTCTATCGCCCCTTTAAAATAGTTGGTAAAAGCGTCCAATTTATATCTGTCTGGATTGGGATGTTGTTCCCAAATTAATGGATCGGAAGCAACCAGGTACAGCTCCTCAAAATGAGCTTGCTTCAAGGGTTCTAGCCAAACAAGGTTGTTTTTTAAATCGGTGGGTTGTAAGTTCATGAGAAGAAAAAATCAAATTTATATATTAACGAACAATTTAAAACATTAACAAACCGTAATCTATTTTACTATTTAAATTTACTATATTTTTATCATACTTAAATCGCTTAGTTCAAATGAAAAAAATCAATATCCTATTTTATATTTTATTTTTTTGTGGAAACAGTGGATTTTCACAACAAATAAATGTTCCGGTTTTTGTTTCAGGCACGGAGGGGTATAAAAGCTTTCGAATACCAGCCATTATTAAAACTTCTAGCAATGATTTATTGGCATTTTGTGAAGGAAGGGTGAATTCATCGGGCGACTTTGGAGATATTGATATTGTTATGAGACGAAGTTCTGATAACGGCAAAACTTGGTCACCAATTAAAGTGATTGCAACCTATGATTCTTTACAAGCAGGCAATCCTGCACCAGTGTTTGATAGGAGTGACCCAGCTTATCCTAAAGGAAGATTATTTTTATTTTATAACACTGGAAATAATCATGAAGGTGAAATAAGAAATGGCAAGGGGGTAAGAGAAATATGGTATAAAACCTCCCTTGACAATGGATTCACTTGGAGTGCCGGTGTAAATATTACCACGCAAACACATCGACCCATGCAAGCAACAGCAAATCCTTTATATAACTTTAAAGAAGATTGGAGACATTATGCAAATACACCAGGTCATGCATTACAGGTCTCCACAGGTTTATATAAGGGCCGAATTTTTATTCCAGCCAACCATTCTGCAGGCCCGCCCCAAAAGCAAGGAGAAGATTATTTTGCGCACAGTTTTTATTCGGATGATCACGGAGCTACATTTAAGTTAAGCGAAAAATTACATTTACCTGGTAGCAACGAATCAACTGCCGCAGAACTTTCAAATAATAGAATGATGCTTAATGCAAGAAATCAAAAAGGCGATATTCGATTACGCATAGTGGCGATTAGCTCAAATGGCGGCGCTTCCTGGGATACAAGCTATTTTGATCAGCAACTTCCAGACCCAGTTTGTGAAGGAAGCATTTTAAATATTGGCGTAAAAAATAGGAAACAAATACTTGCTTTTTCAAATGCAGCAGATGCTAAAAATAGAAACAACTTAACACTTCGAATAAGTTTTGATGAAGGAAAAACATGGACAAAAAATTGGATCATTGATAATGCGACTGATCCAAAAATGATGAGCAATAATTCAGCATATTCGGATCTTGTATTGGTTAATAAGCAACAAATTGGGATTTTATATGAAAAGGATAATTATAGTAAAATTGTCTTTACCACTATAAACTGGAAAAATCAACAAAAGGGAGGTAGATAAGTAAATTCCAACCAATATCATTCGCCAACCTAATTATTTTAATTAAATTGCTTCCATAATACAATCAATTATGAAAAAAATTTTTATTTCCCTAGCACTTGTGCTTTCATTATTTCGCAGTTATGCTGATGAGGGCATGTGGTTGCCAATGTTATTAGGGCAACAAGTGTATAATGATATGGTTAAACGTGGCTTAAAATTAAAACCAGAACAATTATTTAGCATCAATAAATCAAGCATCAAGGATGCGATTATTATTTTTGGGGGTGGCTGTACCGGGGAAATTGTATCTGATCAAGGTTTAATTTTCACCAATCATCATTGTGGTTATGGTGCGATTGCAGCTGCTAGTTCTACCCAAAACAATTATTTACAAGATGGTTTTTGGGCGAGCGATAAATCCAAAGAAATTTCAAGCAATCTCTCTGTTAAATTTTTAAATAGAATTGAAGATGTCTCTACCAAGGTATTGGCAGCTTTAGGGGAATCACAAGGTGCTGAGCGCGCGCAGAAATATAGCAAGGTCATGGCTGAGATCATAAAGGAAGTAGTTGGTGACGATGAATATAAGGATGCCGTTGTAGCGAGCATGTTTAAAGGCAATCAATTCTTTTTATTTGTTTATGATGTATATAAGGATATTCGTTTAGTGGGTAATCCACCTGAAAGTATTGGAAAATTTGGTGGAGATACGGATAACTGGGAATGGCCTAGACACACGGGTGATTTTTCGGTTTTTCGTGTTTATATGAATAAGGAAGGAAAGCCTGCCAAGTACAGTGCGGATAATGTTCCCTTCAAGCCTAAGTATTATTTACCTGTAAGCATCAAAGGATTTAAAGATGGGGACTATAGTATGATTTATGGTTATCCAGGCGGCACCAATAGATATGAAACTTCTTTCGGTGTAAAATTAGCGACAGACATCACTAGCCCAACTTTAGTGAAATTGCGTGACATGCGTTTAAAATTCATGTTTGCTGAAATGAAAAAAAGTGCAGCAGTCAAATTACAATTAGCTAGTAATTATGCGAGCATTGCTAACTACTGGAAATTTTTTGATGGTGAAACAAAACAATTATTAAAGTTTGACACTTACGGTCAAAAACAAAAAGTGGAAGCAGGTTTTAATGATTGGGCAAAGGGCAAGCCTGCATATGAAAATATTTTTAATGATTACGGATCAAGCTATGCTAGTTGGACACCTTATGCAAAGCATCGTCAATATATTAATGAAGGAATTATGGGTAGCCCGTTAATGGCTTATGCAAGTAGTTGGTTAAGTGTTGAAGCTATGTTGTCTAATCCGAATGTAAAAGCAGATGATATTAGTAAAGCAATGGAAGCTGCAACTAAATCAAGAAAAGCATTCTTAGCGGATGAAAATAAAAAAAGTGATCAAAGTATTTTAGCTTCAGCGGTTGCTATGTTTTATGGTGATGTTGATAAAAGCCAGCATCCTAAAGGCTTTTATGAAGATTTATTTAAAAACTACAATGATATTGATCAAAATCCATACAAATTATTTGCAGCCGATGTATTTGCAAACACCATGGCTTTTGATGATAGCAAGTGGAAAGCGTTTACAGACAAACCAAGTATAGAAGCTTTAAAAAATGATCCAGCATTTAATGCTGCCAAATCATTTATCGTAAATTATACATCTACGGTAACGCCTAAATACGCGGCGTTTATGAATAAGACTTCTGATTTAGGTCGCTTGTATTTGAAAGGATTATTTGAAATGAATCCAACAAAAATGAATAGCACTTATCCTGATGCTAATTTTACCATGCGCGTTTCCTATGGTAATATTAAAAGTTACAATCCCAAAGATGCAGTTAAATACGATTTTTATTGCACGCTAAGTGGTGTTGCGTCTAAGTATGTGAAAGGTGATTATGAATTTGATTTGCCAAGCAAATTTTTAGATTTATACAAAGCAAAGGATTTTGGTCCTTATGCAGATAAAAAAATTGGCGATGTGGTTGTTTCATTTATCACGACCAATGATATCACTGGCGGTAATTCAGGCTCACCTGTGTTAGATGCTAATGGAAATTTAATCGGTTTGGCTTTTGATGGCAACTATGAAGCACTAAGTCATAAGATTTCTTTTGATTCAGAATTGAATCGTACTATTTGTGTAGATGTGCGTTATGTTTTATGGTGCATCGACAAATTAGGCGGTGCGAAACATATTGTAGATGAATTGAAGTTGGTGCAATAAGAAAGTAGCTTAGGCTAAAAAATTAAAAAGGGGTCCCGATAAATCGGGACCCCTTTTTAATAGGTAAAACTTATTTTGAAAATAATTTTTCGAAAAGCCTCAAAGCTTTATTTTTTCTGTGATCTTCTTCTTGCTTCTTCCGCCTCTTTGTAAATTCTTATCCATGTTAAGGACATATCAATGATAGCTAATAACGGGCCTATCACGATGACCATAATCACTTCCAAGCCTGGTGTATATCCAGTTACGCCATCTAAAGAGGATGCTTTTGCTCTTTGATATAATTTATACAAACAATAAATTGCCGAAAGGATCCAGATACTTATAACTACATTTTCACTCATAATATTTTTTATTTGAAACAAAGATACGAATTTAATTATCAATTTTTCCTACGGCTCTGTTATTAGCACCGGTGCGCTTTTGTAAGTCATCGCCTAAGTCAGCACGGGCTTCTTCTGCAAGCGTCTGTAGTCTTTTTACAATGTCAGGATTCATTTCTTTCACATCATAGTTTTCGCC
>JBIIRW010000021.1:0-21662 GCA_044341385.1 Sediminibacterium sp.
ATATTGTAATTGTAGGTACACCCGATCATTGGCATGCCTTACAAATGATCAATGCTTGTTCCGCTGGAAAACATGTGTATGTTGAAAAGCCAGCAGGTAACTCTATCGGCGAATGTAATGCCATGGTGGCTGCAAAAAATAGGTATAATCGTATTGTACAAGTAGGACAATGGCAACGCAGTCAAAAACATTTTAAGGATGCATTGGATGTGGTACATTCTGGACAACTAGGTAACATTCGTACCACCAAAGTTTGGTGTTATCAGGGTTGGATGCGTCCGCAACCGGTGGTAGCGAATAGTGCGGTGCCTACAGGAATTGATTATAAAACCTGGTTAGGTCCAGCACCCACTCAGGAATTTAATGCAAGCCGTTTTCATTTTCATTTTAGATGGTTTTGGGATTACGCAGGTGGCTTGATGACCGACTGGGGCGTGCATTTATTAGATTATGCTATTCAAGGTATGAAAGCAGGTAATCCAAAAAGTGTCAGTGCTTTAGGGGGCAAATTTGCTTATCCTGAATTAGCGGAAGAAACACCGGATACCTTAACTACCTTATATGAATTTGATAAATTCAACTTGGTATGGGATTCAGCCATGGGTATTGACAATGGCTCTTATGGGCGCGATCACGGAATTGCTTTTATTGGCAATAATGGAACATTGATATTAGACAGAGGTGGCTGGGAAGTGATTGAAGAAAGACAAGCAAAAAATAAAGTAGCTATCGCAAGACATAAAAGCGAGGACAAGGGTGTAGAATTACATTGGTTAAATTTTACCAATGCCATCCGAAACAATACACCACAAAGTTTACATTGCTCTATTGAAGATGGTGCACATATTGCGACCATTGCACAAATGGGTAATATCGCTTATCGTTCAGGTAAAAAAGTAAACTGGGATGAGAATAAGAAATTATTTACAGATGCTGCGATCAATAAAGAATATTTTACCAAAGCCTACCAAAACGGATATAGCTTACCTAAGTTTTAGTTATGCAAATTTGAACTTTGATCATCATGTACTTTAGGTAACAAGCTATATTTGTATACACTAATACGCGAATTATTTTTTAACTTACCTATACAATTATAGTATATGGCTAATAGACGCAACTTTATTCAACACCTAGGCTTAATGGCAGGTGCCTTTTCAGCAAATAGTTTATTCAACCAAGCACATGCAGCTGAATTTGAACATATCAATTTGCAAAAAAAATTGCTCAGTCCAAAGGAGTTAGCGATGGACGAGGATTATTGGAGTGTCATTCAACAAGGGTACACCGTAAGTCCCTCTTTGATTAATTTAAACAATGGTGGTGTATGTCCAAGCCCTAGAATTGTGCAAGAGGCAGTAGAAAGATTTAATAAAATGTCCAATGAAGGCCCATCCTATTATATGTGGCGCATACTAGATCAAGGAAGAGAACCCTTAAGATATAAATTAGCACAATTGGCAGGATGCGATCCGGAAGAAATAGCTATAAATCGAAATGCTACCGAGGCATTAAACACCGTCATCTTTGGATTAAACTTAAAAGCAGGTGATGAAGTTGTAGGAAGTAAGTTTGATTATCCAAACATGATCAATGCATGGAAACAAAGAGCATCCAGAGAAGGCATCGTTTATAAACAACTCGACTTTAAATTTCCAAGCGAGAACGAGGAGGAGATGGTGCGTATGTATGAAAATGCAATTACACCTAAAACAAAAATATTTCACATCACCCATATGGTGAATTGGGTGGGACAAATTATGCCTGTAAAAAAATTATGTGCATTAGCAAAAAAGCATGGTATTGAAACTATTGTGGATGGTGCGCATAGTTTTGGATTAATGGACTTTACGATCCCAGAACTGGGTTGTGATTATTTTGGGACTTCATTACATAAATTTTTATCTGCACCTATTGGAAGTGGAATGCTTTGGATTAAAAAAGAAAATATTGAAAAAATATGGCCGCTCGTTTGCAATGACAACCCCAAGGGAACGGATATTCGTAAGTTTGAAACCTTAGGTACCAGAAGCTTTCCCATTGAACAAGGTATTGGCGAAGCTATCAATTTTCATACTGCAATTGGAAGCAAAAGAAAAGAAGAACGTATTCGTTACTTAAAAAATTATTGGGCAACAAGGGTAAAAGAAATACCTAAAGTAAAAATTAACACCTCTTTAAAAGATGAATTTTCATGCGCAATATGTGGAGTGAGCGTAGATGGTATGACACCAGGAGAATTAGATAACGCATTATTTTCAAATTATAAAATACATACGGTGGGTATTGTTTGGGACAATGTGAGTTGTGTTCGAATTACACCACATGTGTATACTAGAATACAAGATTTAGATAAATTGGTGAATGCGATAGAAGCGATTGCAAAAAAATCCCCTGCTAGAAAATAACTAACAAGGGATTTGACAATTGGGGTTATAACAATAACTTATTTTCTTGCTATTTTAAATGTTTTGGAAAATGACTTGTAAGTTTTACTTACAGGATCCAAAGTTTTTGAGGTCACTAAAACTGTAGCCGTACAAGGAACACCTGGTGTTAAATTATTAATAGTCACTGAATTTGTGGCGGCTATTGTTCCAACTTTAGAATCACTAAATATAGAAGCGTTATCTAAATCTTTTTTTACTGTTAGATCGATAGTTACACCGTCTTTTGGAAAAGGGGTACTAGTAACATTCACATTTACAGGTTGTGAAGCACTCAATGCTGCAGTGTAAGTTGTATAATCAACTTCCTTGTTATCCACTTCTACTTTAAATGTGATATCTGATTCTGCAACTACAACAGGTGGTGGTGTTGGTGTAACAGGCGTTGAACCACCCCCGCCTTTACTGCAAGAAGCAATAATCAAAGAAAATGCAACCAAAACAAAACAAACTTTTTTCATATACGTTCAGTTTATATTAAAACAAATTTACATAAAATCTTCAATTAACAACCCCTTATCATAAAAAGGTTGGTTAGTACGATTAAATGTTCAAAAATTGAAAAAATTAGCTAAATATATAGGCAGAAGATGAATTAAATTAGAATATATACAATGTGTAAATCATTGATTTTCATTATTATATATAATATATTGTGTAATGAAAAGCATTTACATAGTAGTTCACTTGTTGTTGGCCTTCTGTTATTGTTTTACGTTAAATGCGCAAGCAAAATTTCCAAATATCATCAGCGTAAACGCAAATTCAAAACAAATTGAGGGGATTTTATGGGATTGGAGCTTTGGAGAGCAGTTATTGGTTAACACCCTTTATTCTGATAAAAACTTCCTACTAACAACCGGATTTTTACAAAATGATTTTGAGGTTGGTGTAGATTTTAAAATTCTTGAAACAACCATCCCCTTTAAAGTAGGACCCAACCCCCTTATTAAAAATTTAAAAATTCATTGTGATCAAAGCGGGATTCTTATTTCAAAAATTGAAATGAACAATGCCCAAGGTCAACTATTAAAAATTATACAAGGGCCATGGTCGGGTATTCAATTTGAGCAAACCCTATCTTTTACTTCGGCAAATACGGGCATTTACTTTATTGCGATTCATTATGTTGTTGGAAGATCAATTTTGAAAAAGCAAATTTTCAAAGTAATAAAACAATAATAATTTATGAAAAAAACTATTTTTTCTCTTTTAATGCTAACCTTTTATTTTATTAATGTAACCGGGCAAATAAATAAAGGAATAAATTTTCAAGGAGTTGCCAGAAGCGACAATGGCATCATATTAGCAAATAAAATTGTTACCCTTCGACTATCAATAAAAACTGATTCAATAAATGGTCTTATTGAATATCAAGAAATAAAATCAATTACGACTAATTCTATTGGACTATTTTCAGTAGTGGTTGGAAGTAAACAAGATCGCAATATAATTAGTATTGGGAATTTTGAAAACATCAACTGGTCTTTGACAGAAAAGTTTTTACATGTAGAAGTGGATATCACTGGAGAATTATATTTTTCAAGTTTAGGGATTCAAAAAATTAATTACGTGCCTTACGCTTTTTATGCAGACAAAGTGGATGCCGTAAATATTAATGGGATTGTAGGGGTGAAAAAAGGAGGTACTGGATTTGACAACCTTAAAGATTTTAAAATTAATGCCGGACTTGACAAAGTCAACAATACCTCTGATAGCTTAAAGCCCATATCATTATATACACTTATTGGCCTTAATGAGAAGTTAAAAAAGTCTGACACGGCTTGGCTGAGTAATAGAATTGAACTAAAACTAACTAAATCTGACACTAATTATTTAAGTAATCGAATTAACCAAAAATTAAACCTTAGTGACACTACTAAAATATATAATAAAATATACGCCATCCCAACATTAGATACCTCCATCCTTAATCAACGCGTAAATTTAAAACTCAATAAAGATGACACGAATTATTTAAGCAATCGAATTAACCAAAAATTAAGTGTTGATAGTTTAACTGCGAATAAAATTACAAATGCCTTAAACTATACACCCGTACCCAATGATTATGGCAGTTTTTATGACACAGCAAAACAAACCACTAACATTTCTACTGCCGCTGTAGTAAAATTTAATTTTATTAATTTTGCAAACAATATTGCTATCACTAATAATACTAGTGGGCTTCCTACGCGCATCACTGCAAAAAACGCAGGGCTTTATAATTTAAAATATACTTTGCAGTTTATTAAAACAGATGCTGCAAATGACGAGGTAAGTATTTGGCTCAGGCGCAACAGTAGCGCTTATCCAAACACAAATAATACTTATGCAATACTCGGAAGTGGGATTAAAAACACGGTCTCTAATTCATTTTTTGTAGCATTAGGGAATGACGACTATATCGAAATATATTTCTCCTTAAAAAATATAAATACAAGTCTCACTAGTGTAAATCCACAACTAACGCCTTCGCGGCCAGCTACAACAGCAGCAGCCGTTTCAATACAAAGAATAAATTAATGCCAACTTATCCGAAAGGTTGGTCAATTGAAATACTTTGTTTGGAAAAAAAATGAGGACCATCTTCTGCGATGTACAAACAATCTTCCAATCTAATTCCAAATTCACCTGGAATTGAAATAGTAGGCTCATCACTAAAACACATGCCTATTGCAATTGGCGTTTTATTTCCTTTCACAAAATTAGTCCACTCATGACCCTCGAGTCCTATACCATGTCCAGTTCTATGTGGTAAGCCTGGTAATTTATAATTATTACTAAAGCCATTATTTTCAATCACCGCACGTGCAGCAGCATCTACTTGCTCACAAGCAACGCCAATTTTTATTGCCGCAAATGCAGCATCCTGTGCACGCTTTTCTAAATTCCAAACATCAGTTTGTCTTTGCGTGGCCTTGCCAACCACAAATGTTCTAGTAATGTCTGACGCATACCCTTCACAACTTGTGCCACCATCTACCATCACTACATCTCCTTCACGAATGGTTTGTGGCGTTATACTTCCATGTGGCAATGCCGAATATTTTCCAATTTGAACTGAAGCGCCGCCACTATATCCCAACTTTCTAAATGCAGCTGAAATGTTGCCGCTAAATTCTGTTTGCGACATGCCATCACGAATTGTTGCAAATGCAGCTTGATAAGCGAGTATGGTTATATCACTTGATTTTTGCATTAACGCTAATTCCGCTTTAGTTTTAATCATACGACAACCTGCGGTAATAGGTGTAGCATCTACGATTTCAAATCCTGTAGCCACTTTTTTAACACCGTCTGCGATAAAAAATCGCACTCTTTCCTCCATGCCTATTTTACGATGTTTAACCCCCCTATCTTTTACAATACCCACAATGACTGCATAAGGGCTTTCGTGTTCTTCCCAACATCTTACTTCATCACCAAAAACTGGAAGTAATAATTCACGCGCGCGATCCTCTTCAAACTTAGGACACACATAAGCGATTGCTCCTTTGGCAGGAATCACTACACCAAACGTGCGTTCGCTTTGCCCCCATCGCATACCAGTAAAATAATAACATGAAGTGGTGCCTTCTAAAAATATGGCATCTATTTTTTCACGATCCATCATTGCTTGCGCATTTTGAATTCTTTGTTTGCGTTCTTCAATGGTTATAGGAATAATCCCTTCCTTCGCTGGCATTAAATCACGAATTGACTTAGGTAATTCATTCTCCCATTGATGATTATTTGTGTTTTTTCCAAATACGGAACTTGACATTGTTAGGGCACCGGCTGAAAGTGCGGTAAGGCTTAAAAATTTGCGTCTATTATGTGACATAATTGATTATTTATATAATTTAAAGGTATTACTATTTTGATTCAATCGAAAAACTTTACATTTAATTCTCAAATAAACAAAGGAAGTATTTTGAAAATATATAAACGATGGATTTGCCTTTTTCTTTGCTTGCAAGTAGGCCAAGTGGTCGCACAGAAAAAAAATGAAAATGTTCGGTATTTAATACATAAAACCAACCAACCCATTGTTATTGATGGCATGATGAATGATGATGCTTGGACAAAAGCAATGTTGGTGGACAATTTTAATATGGTATTACCCATGGACACCAGCAAGGCCCAAATCAAGACCGAAGTTAGAATGACTTATGATGATAATAATTTGTATCTCATCGCGGTATGTTATAAAAATGGTGATGGGGTTGATGTTGTTGAATCATTAAAAAGGGATTGGGCTTTTGGGAAAAATGACAATTTCATTGTATTTATGGATACCTATGGGGATATGAATAGTGGATTTGCTTTTGGTATAAATGCCGCTGGTGCACAATGGGATGGAACTATGTTTGATGGGGGAAGTGTAGATTTAAACTGGGATAATAAATGGACCACAGAAAGTACTTCAGATAAAAATAAATACATCATTGAGGCTGCCATTCCCTTTACGTCGATTAGATATAAAGAAGGCAAGATGGAGTGGGGTATTAATTTTAGTAGAAATGATTTAAAGAGTACCGAGAAATCGGCATGGGCGCCTGTTCCAAGGCAATTTCCAACGGCTTCCTTGTCTTATGCAGGGGTTTTAGTTTGGGATGCACCGCCACCTAAAACAAAAAATAATTTTTCACTCATCCCTTATTTTAAAACTAGTATTGCTAAAGAGTATACTAATGCGGCTGGTCAAAAAATTACACAGGCAAGCGTAATTGGAAATGATGCGGGCTTGGATGCAAAAATAAGTTTATCATCCTCCCTAAATTTGGATTTAACATTACATCCTGATTTCTCACAAGTGGAAGTAGATCGGCAAGTAACCAATCTTAGTCGTTTTGAATTATTTTTCCCTGAGCGTAGGCAGTTTTTTTTAGAGAACGCAGATTTGTTTTCAAATTTAGGATTTCCAAATACACGTCCATTTTTCTCGAGACGCATTGGATTAAATACAGATATTGATTTTGGTGCAAGGTTAAGTGGTCGCATTGATAAAAATTGGCGGATGGGATTAATGGACATTAAAACAAGTGCCAATGATGATATTAATTTGGCAAGTCAAAACTTCACCGTGATGGCACTTCAAAGAAAATTATTTAAAAAATCAAGCATTGAATTATTTTATATTGACAGAACCGCTTTAGCATTTAATGGAAAAACAAATGAAGCTGGAAGTTGTAACTGCGTTTATAAACACGACGGTACTGCTTTTAATAGAAATATTGGTTTTGAATATTATTTAGCGCCCCCCAATAATACATTTTCAGGAAAAACAATTTTTATAAAATCATTTACGCCAAATTCTACGGGAAATGATTTTTTAAATGCGGCAAATTTCCAATATAATCAACGCAAATGGATATTGTCATGGCAACATGAAATTGTAGGTGAAAATTATAATGCCGAAGTAGGTTATGTGCCCAGAAATAATTACATCAAATTTAATCCGAGTATTACACGTTTATTTTTTCCTAAAAGTGGAACTATATTAAGTCATGGACCACAGATCACCTCCACCCATTATTACAATAATAATTTTATTACAACCGACTATAGTAACACGTTCATTTACTTAATTACTTACAGGGACAAAAGCACTTTATCAGCGGTAGCGCAAACCACATTTATTGAATTACTATCCCCTTTTGATCCAACGCGCATTGGAAAAATTCCTTTAGCAAAAGGAACAAAGCACGAATGGACAAATATTGGATTTGACTGGACATCCCCACCACAGTATATATTGACTTATAGCCTATCGACAAGAGTGGGGGGCTATTATGCCAATGGGAATTTATTAAGTATCTCAGGAAATGTGGGTTATCGTATTCAACCCTATGTAAATATTGATTTTTCAAGCACTTATAATCAAATAAAGCTTCCGAGTCCATGGGGAAACAACAACTTTTTATTACTTGGTCCAAAAGTTGATGTCACCTTTAGTAATAAACTGTTTTTAACTACCTTTTTTCAATACAACGAACAAACAAAAAACATTAACTTCAATACACGATTTCAGTGGAGATACAAGCCAGTTTCAGACTTGTTCATTGTATACACTGATAACTATTACATAGGACCTGTGTTTGTGAAAAATAGAGCAGTGGTATTAAAATTTACCTATTGGTGGAATAAATAAAAAAAATAAATAATGAAAAAACAGCTTTTAATCATTTCCCTTTTTTGTTTTGCAACTATTGCAAGCAAAGCAAATGTGCGATTACCTAATATCATTGGATCGCATATGGTATTACAACAAAAGTCAACTATTAAGTTATGGGGTTGGTCCGCCCCCGCTGAAAACATTAGCATAAAAGTGAGTTGGGATACGGTAACCTATAAGGTGGTTGCAGGCAGAGATGCAAAATGGGTCGCTTCAATAAAAACTCCGAAAGCAGGCGGATCTTATACAATTACTATTAAGGGGAATAATTTGATTAAGTTGGAGGATGTATTAATTGGAGAGGTATGGCTATGTGGTGGTCAAAGTAATATGGAATGGTCTGGCGATCAAAATTTACCTCAAAGCAAATTGGAAGCGCCCAATGCTACCAATAATAAAATCCGTTTTTTTTACGTAGCTAAATCAACTTCCGCTTTTCCACAAGATAATGTGGATGGAAAATGGATGGTTTGCACGCCCGAAGAGATGTTACATTTTAGTGCGATTGGTTATTTTTACGGAAAAAATTTATTTGAAAAATTGAATTGCCCAATAGGTTTAATTAATTCAAATTGGGGTGGCACGCCTGCTGAAACATGGACACCTGATTATGTCATCAATAATGATAAAATTATAAAAAAAGGGGCCGATGCTTTAAAACCGGCTGACTGGTGGCCATACAAAACTGCACTTGCCTATAATGCAATGATTTATCCAATTACAAATTATACGATTGCGGGTGCCATCTGGTACCAAGGGGAAAGTAATACGCAAACTTATTATGCGTATGAAAAATTGTTCACAGGAATGATTGATGCTTGGCGCCAACAGTGGAATAAAGCGTTCCCTTTCTATTTTGTTCAAATTGCACCTTATGCTTATGGTTTTAAAAATATTGGTGCATTGCTAAGGGAAACACAAACCAAAGCGTCCGCATTTCCAAATACAGGGATGGTTGTTGTCTCCGATTTAGTTCCTGATATCACTAATATTCATCCTATACTAAAAAAAGAAGTAGCCCTACGCCTAGCTAACTTAGCACTTAATAAAACATATGGTTACAACCAAATTGTTTGCGAAAGTCCCCTATACGCTTCCTATAAAATTGAAAAAGATAAAATTAAAATTCAATTTACAAATACAAACAATGGCATTATTGCAAAAGGAGATGAAATTACCTGTTTTGAAATTGCCGGAGCTGATAAAATATTTTATCCAGCACTAGCAAAAATTGAAAATAATGAAGTAGTCGTATTTAATAAAAATATAAAATCACCAGTTGCTGTTAGATTTGCATTTAACAATACCGCAATCCCTAACTTATTTAGCAAAGAAGGATTGCCGATTAATCTTTTCAGAACGGATGATTGGGAAATGGACAGAAGTGAAATAAAAAAATAATTATCTATATTTTAAAATAAATGACATGCGTACAAAATTTAATTTATTTACAATGATAAAAAGTATCGGATTTATATTAGCTTGTTTATTTTTTGTAGAAACAATAAATGCGCAAGTCATAGATCCTGCTTTATTGCAAGGATTAAAATATCGAAATATTGGACCGCACCGTGCTGGTCGTACTGTCGGAGTTTCAGGCGTTGCAAGCCAACCCAATGTATTTTATATTGGCGTGAATAATGGTGGTGTATGGAAAACCAATGACTATGGGCATACTTGGAAACCCATCTTTGATAGTGAAAATACAAGCTCGGTTGGAGATGTAGCCGTGGCGCCTTCTAATCCAAATGTGGTATATGTTGGAAGTGGTGAAGGCATTCAGCGCCCTGATTTATCCATTGGAAATGGTTTATATAAATCAACAGATGCAGGAGCTACCTGGAAAAATATGGGATTATTTGATGCACAACAAATAGGAGGTATCAGTATTGATCCCTATAATGAAAACAGAATTTTTGTTGCAGCATTAGGCCATCCTTATGGCCCTAATAAAGAACGGGGCGTTTATCGAAGTTTAGACGGCGGTAAAACCCTACAACAAGTTTTATACATTGATGAAAACACGGGTGCTGTGCAAGTGGGTATTGACCCCAACAACACCAATATAGTTTTTGCTACCCTTTGGTCGGCGCGACAAGGCCCTTGGGAAAATGGTGCATGGAATGGAGAAGCAAGTGGATTATACAAATCCATGGATGGTGGAAATACATGGGAAAAAATGACCAAAGGATTGCCTACAACAAAACAAGATGGACTAGGTCGTATTGGTTTTACCATTGCACCTAGTAATTCTAAAAGAATGTATGCAACTGTAGATGCTGAAAAAAATGGGGGTATTTACCGTAGTGATGATGGCGGAGAATCCTGGTATCTATTAACCACAGATGGCAGATTATGGGGCAGAGGTGCAGATTTTGCAGAAGTAAAAGCAGATCCTAAAAATGAAAATATTGTTTACTCAGCGAATATTGTAATGTGGAAATCAGTAGATGGGGGAAAAAATTGGAAAGGAATTAAAGGTGCTCCAGGAGGCGATGATTATCATAGAATTTGGATTAACCCCAACAACACAGATATAATTGCCATTGGATTAGATCAAGGTGGAACTATTACTGTGAATGGTGGCGAAACTTACTCAAGTTGGTATAATCAACCAACTGCACAATTTTATCATGTAAGCACTGATAATGCTTTCCCTTATAACGTATATGGTGGACAACAAGAAAGCGGCTCTGTTGGTATTGCATCTCGTTCTAATGATGGTAATATTAGTTTTAGAGAATGGCATCCAGTGGGCGTTGAAGAATATGGCTATGTTGCTGCTGATCCTTTGGATCCAAATATTATTTATGGTGGAAAAATCACCAAGTATAATAAGTTAACTGGGCAGGTACAAAATATTTCACCCGAACCAGTAAGAACAGGTAAGGTGCGATTTATTAGAACTGCACCCGTACTTTTTTCACCCGTTGATAATAAAACTTTATTTTTTGCAGGCAGTGTAATTTTTAAAACAACTACTGGTGGTGATCATTGGGAACAAATTAGTCCTGATTTAACAAGAGAAACTTACGATATTCCAGAAAGTGTTGGGATTTTTAATACCCCTGATTTAAAAACAATGGCAAGACGTGGGGTTGTTTATACGGTTGCGCCATCCTACCAAGATATCAATACGATTTGGGCTGGTACTGATGATGGCTTAATTCATATTACCAAAGACGGCGGTACGCATTGGAAAAATATTACACCATCTACCCTTACTTCTTGGAGCAAGGTTTCCATGATTGATGCAAGTAGATTTGATAATAATACCGCTTATGTAGCAGTGAATAGAATACGATGTGATGATATGACACCCCATATTTATAAAACCACAGATGGTGGTGTTACATGGAAAAAAATAATTAACGGCTTACCGAATGAACCTATCAATACGGTAAGGGAAGATGCTGTGAGAAAAGGATTACTATTTGCAGGCTCAGAAAATGCAGTTTATTTTTCATTAGACGCAGGTGAAAATTGGCAATCATTAAGATTAAACATGCCTGCAACTTCGATTCGTGATTTGGTCATTAAGGATGATGACATCGTGATTGGAACGCATGGTCGTAGTTTTTGGATTTTAGATAATATCACACCACTTCGTCAATTAAAAGTTAATGCACAAAAAGAAACTACTTTATACAAGCCACAACAAGCCATTCGTGTTCGTTGGAATATGAATACAGATACCCCACTTCCACCAGAAGAACCAGCAGGTGAAAATCCCCCAGATGGCGCAGTGATTGATTATTATTTAAATAATAATGAGGAGGAGGTGCAATTAGATATTTTAAATGACAAAGGCACCCTGGTTCGTAGCTTTAGTAACAAGGATACACTTTACAACATACCTGATGTAAATATTCCGTTGTATTGGATAAGACCACAACAAATACTATCTGCAAAACAAGGGGCACACCGCTTTTTATGGGATATGAAATACAATCCCTTAAATATACCTGTCGAATATCCAATGACTGCCGTTATTCATAATACTGCCCCTGTAGTAACCGCTCCATGGGTAATGCCAGGTAATTATACTGTTAAATTAACCTTGAAAGGCAAGGTATATACCCAAAATTTGACCATAAAAATGGATCCACGTGTCAAAACGCCTATTGCACAGTTACAAAAGCAACATGATTTATCCGTTATTTGTTACGAGGGACGTAAAAAAAGTATGGTGAATTTTCCAGAAATAGCTCGTAAATTTAATACACTGTTTGAGATATTGGTTCATACCGATATGCCCCCAACCCAACAAACAGAAAAAGCAGTGCTAGAAACACAGCAAGCATTATTAAAATTAAATACAAATGGTAAATAAATTAAAAAGTTCGCTTTTTATTTATGGGATAATTATTATTTCATTTGCTTCCTGCAAATCAAGCGGGATGTTAATGAAAGAAAAAAGTATCGATGATATATTGTCTGTATACCAATCCTCGGATAAGCCTGGGGCAAGTGTGCTTGTGTTTAAGGATGATAAGATTGTATTTAAAAAAGGATACGGGGTAAGTAATATTTCTACGCAAGAAAGAATAAATCCTACGACTAACTTTAGATTAGCTTCTGTAAGTAAGCAGTTTACGGCAATGTCAATTTTATTACTAGTTCAAAAAGGCCGATTAAAATTAGAAGACCCATTAACAAAATATTTCTCCTCTTTTCCTGCATATGGAAAAGATATAAAAATAAAAAACCTATTAACACATACATCAGGCTTAATGGACTACGAGGATTTAATGCCTGCTTCGCAAGCGGTGCAATTGCATGATACAAATTGCCTGCAGTTAATGTATAAAGCGAATGGCTTATACTTTGCGCCAGGTTCACAATATAAATATAGCAATACAGGATATGCAATACTAGCGTTGATTGTAGAAAAAATTTCGGGACAAGATTATGGCGTTTTTTTAAAAGAAAATATTTTTAAGCCATTGAAAATGAAAAACAGTGTCGCATTTGAAGAAGGTAAATCAACCATACCCAATCGCGCATATGGATATTCATCAAACAATGGGAGCTGGGTGGAAACTGATCAAAGTATGACTAGTGCTGTATTAGGAGATGGTGGGATATATACAAATACGATTGAAATGACCCAATGGATTAAAGCACTATGGGATTATAAATTATTAGGATCCGAAATGCAAATTCAAGCTTGGACGAGAAAGAAATTAAATAATGGCGCCCCTATCGATTATGGGTATGGCTGGCATATAGAAGATTATAAAAAGATAACCCACCCGCACCACGGAGGAAGCTCTATTGGATTTAGGAATCAGCTTTTATTATTTCCTGAACAAAAATTAATGGTTATTATCTTAACCAATCGTAACGAAGGTGATCCAATGAATGAAGCAAAAAAAATAGCAGATTTATATTTAAACTAATTGAATGATAAAGTCCTTTAAGTACTTGACACCTTTTGTATTGTATATATTAACGCTGTCTGCCTTTAATGGCAATGGGCTAATATGTTGGCTTCCTTTACTGTATACTTTTTTTCTAATTCCATTTGTAGAATTATTTATAAAATCGGACCCTAGTAATTTAGATGAAGTTGAAGAGGCATTGGCTAAAAAAAACAAGTCCTATGATGTTATTTTGTATGCTGCAGTAATTATGCAATATTATTCATTATGGGTATTTTTTAATTGTTTAAAGCAGGATTCTTTAAGTACAATAGATATCGCTGGACGTGTGATGAGTATGGGGTTGCTTTGTGGTACATTTGGCATTAATGTTGCACATGAACTAGGACATCGCGTAAATAAAATGGAACAAACATTTGCTAAGCTACTTTTATTGACTAGCTTATACATGCACTTTTTTATTGAACATAATAAAGGGCATCATAAGCATGTTGCTACGCCACATGATCCTAGTACTGCAAAATATAATCAATCTGTATACGCCTTCTGGCCGCAAACATTAATCGGCACCTATTTAAGTGCCTGGAAGATCGCAAATGAGGAGATGGAAAAAAAGGGAAAGCCTTGGTGGTCCTTACAAAACGAAATGTTGCTTTTTCAAATAATACAAATTACGTTTGTTTTAGTGATCCTTAATTTTTTTGGCATAAAAATTGCCATTTTATTTATGGTTGCCGCTTTAATTGGTGGTTTATTATTAGAGTCGGTTAATTATATTGAGCATTATGGATTGTCTCGAACACAAACCAGCGAACAACAATTTGAACGCGTACAGCCACATCATAGTTGGAATAGTAATCATATTATTGGTCGATTAATGTTATTTGAATTAAGTCGCCATAGCGATCACCATTATTTGGCATCAAGAAAATATCAAATTTTAAGAAGTTTTGAGAATGCGCCTCAAATGCCCACAGGCTATCCTGGCATGATTTTATTATCCTTATTTCCACCTTTATGGTTTAAAATTATGCACCAACAAATAAAGAAATACAAATTATAGGTATTGGCTTTTTATTTTTATTCAATGGAATTCATAAAGTTATTTCATTGAAATTTTAAAACGACTATGATTTTTCTATTTCATGTTTTCTACCCTTATGAATAATGCAAAATTTATACTACTACTTTTCTTTATAGGTTTCAATACTAGTATTAGTTGGGGACAAAATTTAACACAGCAATTAAGAGGAACCATTGTTGATCGACAAACTAAAAATGTGCTAGCGGATGCATCTGTAATGATTAAAGATGCAAAATTAATTGCGATATCAGATAGTAATGGGAAATTTAGTTTTAGTAAAATTCCGATTGCTAAATACGACCTAGTTATAAGTAAAGTGGGTTATCAAAATACGTTGTTGAATGGTATTGAACTAAATAGTGGGAAAGAAGTGGTATTAGAAATTGAATTAGAAGAAGCGGTGACTATTTTGAAGGAAGTAACGGTAAACAGTAATAAAAATAAAGAGCAATTTCATAACCCATTTGCCTTAGTCAGCACACGCCAGTTTGGTCCACAAGAAGCTATCAGATATGCGGGTGGATTCCAAGATCCAGCAAGGATGGCATTGGCCTTTGCAGGTGTTAGTAATGCGGGATCGGATGATAATAATGAAATTGTCATTAGGGGTAATTCGCCCCGTGGATTACTTTGGCGCTTAGAAGGGATTGAAATACCGAATCCCAACCATTTTACCGATGGACAAGGTTCAACGAGTGGGATTGTATCTATGATTAATGCCTATAGTTTGGCTAAATCTGATTTTATGACCAGCGCCTTCCCCGCAAATTTCGGAAATGGTTTATCAGGTGTATTTGATTTAAATTTTAGAAGGGGTAATAACCAAAAAACAGAATTCACTGGACAATTAAGTTTAATTGGCCTAGATTTTGGAATCGAAGGACCCATCAGTAAATCAGGAAGTTCCTACCGTGTTGCTGGCAGATATTCAACTTTACAATTATTATTGAATAGCAATATTATTAATTTAAATACAAACAATTATAATCCCAATTTTAGAGATTTAAATTTCACAGTGGAATTACCTACCAAAAAGAGTGGTGTATTTTCCATATGGGGATTAATGGGTAATGATGAAACGTATCAAACAACTTTGACTGAAAAAAATATTGACAAAGGAAACTTGAATGTTTTCGGATTAAATCATAAAATTTCATTCCGAAAAATGTTTTTCAAAAATGTTTTATCGATCAGTTATCAATCGCAAGAAAATTTAAAACAAAATATGTCAGGAGGAGTTACTGGTTTGGTGACTCGACAATTAATTTATAAATACCCTTCCTTACGATTTTCAAGTGCGTTAACCTATAAATTTAATAATCGGCTTACGATGGAATCAGGGATTGTGTTAAGTGATCTATCCTATAACTTAAAAGACAATCGTTTAGGTTCAAAAAATGTTTTATTTAATTATTTAAATGATGACGGGCGCACTAATTTTTTTCAACTATACGCGCAATTATTAGCTAAATTAAGTTCAAAAATAAAAACAACTATTGGCCTACATAAATATAAATTTGTATTAAATGATGCAACCGCCTTAGAGCCTAGATGGGCCTTACATATTGAAAATAAATGGGGTGGTGTATTTTCAACTGGTGTTGGTGTGCATAGTAGATTGGAGCCGGTGTCCGTGTATTTATTTAAAAGGTATGCGGCCAACGGAAGTTTTACGCAGCCTAATAAAAATATAAATCCAGGAAGTGCATTTCACTATGTAGCATCCTATGAACAAAAAATAAATGATAAAACAAAGGTAAAGCTCGAAGCTTATATTCAAAACTTGACCAGCGTGCCCATTGATACTGCATACAATGGCACTTATTCCATATTAAACACCAGTGGCGGTATTCCAACTAATATTTTAGAAAATGCAGGGTTGGGGAAAAATAAGGGACTGGAATTAACCATTGAAAAATTTTATTCAAAAAACTTTTACTATTTAATAACCGCCTCCCTATTTGATTCTAAATTTCAAAATAAGAATAAAATATGGCGCAATACTATTTATAATAATAGTTATGCAGGCAATGCGCTAATTGGGAAGGAGTTTAAATTGAAAAAAAATAATAGCATTTCAATAAACATACGATATTTATTAAGGGGTGGTAATTGTTATACCCCCATCAATTTAAAAGAATCTATAGCTAGGTCAACGACCATTCTAGATAATACAAAAATATTTAGTGCGCAATATCCAGACTATTGGAGGACAGATCTTTCCTTTAGCTATAAGAAAAATAAAAATAAGAGTACTTGGAGTTATGGTGCAGACATTCAGAATGTAACTGATCGAAAAAATATAGTTTATACCAATTACGATAATACGAATAAGCGCATCAATAATAACTATGCGCTTCCGCGCATCCCGATCATTTTTATGCGTTGTGAATTTTAAAAAATCTAATTTTTAAAAACTATCCGCGTCACGATAAGCTTTAATAAGAGCAGCTTCACCTTCAACACCTTTAATTGCATTGCCATGCTCCATTCCTAAAATCCCCTTATAGCCTTTCCCGCTAATGTGTTTGAAGATATTTTTGTAATTCATTTCGCCAGTACCTGGCTCATTACGTCCTGGATTATCTCCAATTTGGAAATAAGCAATTTCATTCCAACACCTGTTTATATTAGTAATGATATTACCCTCATTTTTTTGCATGTGATACATATCAAATAAAATTTTGCATGAAGGACTATTAATTGCTTTACATATTGCATAGGTTTGATCAGAATAACGTAAAAATAATTCAGGGGTATCGCTTAATGGTTCTAAAACCATAATTAAATTATTTTTCTCTAAAATTTCAGTGCCTAGTCTTAATCCATCAATTACATTACCAGTTTGAATGCCAATAGGTAATTTACGGTCGAAATTTCCAGGTACAACAGTCATCCATTTCGCATTACATCTTTTTGCTACTTCCACAGATTCCTTGCAGGATTGTACAAATTTATCCTTCCACTCTTGTGTACCTGTCGTTAAATTGATTTTGTCATTACTTGAAAAAGCAATAACAAATACACCCATATTCATCCCCAAAGATGCCAAAGTATCACCTATTTTTTGTTGCATTTCAGGGGTTCTGCCCATCATACCATTATCTTCAATACTTCTAAAACCCATACTATGCGCGTATTTTATCTGTTCGATAAAATCGGGACCGGCTGTATTTTTAAACATCCCGTCGTGAAAAGCATAATTACATTTAAATGGAGAATTGTTTTCCATTACAGAATTTTTGTCTGCATTATTTGGATTTGAGGCCAACAAACTAGTCGTTCCCAATAAAGCACCTGTTGCTAACATATTTTGTTTTAAAAAATTTCTCCTTTCCATAGTGTCCTATTTTTTTATAGCTTAAATTTAGGCATAAGAATCAATACCAACAAGTTTGTACGCATTAGTTTATAATTTTCGCCTCACTATTTTTGGAGTTTTTGTACTAGTGAGTATCACCACCCATGCACAAAAGTCCAGGTTTAGTTTTTCTGAACAAAAAATGGGTTCACCCCTAAATATTATTATTTATGCGCAGGATAGCCTGATCGCAAATAAACAAGCAAGGGTTTGCTTTCAATTAATTGACTCCTTAAACCACATTTTTAGCAACTACGATTCAAGTAGTGAGCTAACGAGAATAAACATTAATGCTGGCATCGCTAAAAATATAGCATCTCCGCTGATGTGGGAGTTAATTATGCAATCAAAGCAGGCTTACATTAAAAGTAAAGGTGCCTATAATATAGCGATGGGGCCGCTTACGAATTTATGGAGAACAGCAAGGCGCTTGAAACAATTTCCAACCCAAATACAAATAAAAAATAAATTAATACTATGTGATTTTAATAAAATACAATTGAATAATCAAGACCATAGTGTTTATTTATCCGCAAAAGGAATGCAACTTGATTTTGGCGGAATTGGCAAAGGCTATATTGCACAAAAAGTTATTGACTATCTTAAAAAAGAGGGTATCACAGCATCCTTAGTTGATGCTGGTGGTGATATTGTATTAGGAGATGCGCCACCCAATAAAAAAGGATGGATTGTCGGTGTAAATCAACCAGAAAAATCGGATGATCTTTTGCCAGAAAAATTGCTATTGCATAATATGTCAGTAGCAACGTCGGGAGATGTTTATCAATTTATTGAACATGCTGGTAAAAAATATTCTCATATCATTGATCCTAAAACCGGATACGGAGTAACCTCACTCAGAAATGTTACGGTTATTGCAAATGATGGTGCAGTTGCAGATTGGTTAGCTACTGCTTGTAGTATTTTACCCATCAATGAAGCAAAAAAATTAGCACTATCCTTACATGCAGAACTTTTGATTACAGAAAGTGTCAACAATCAATTAAAACGCAATAATACTAAAGGTTTTGATAAATATTGGGGACTACCGCTCATACAAGAAAAACAATAATCTTACCTATTTTACAAAATAATTATTAACTTAAATTTTCAAATATTCTACAGTGAAATCAATAACAGCGACACTCCTTCTTTTACTTGTTTTTTGCAACATCAATGGACAAAACAACAACACCAATTTTGTCGCATATCAACAAAAAATAGAAGGATCTCAATTAGCTTTTAAAATGGTTCCTATTCAAGCAGGTAAATTTATAATAGGCAGTAAAGCAACAGAAAAAAATAGAAAATCAGACGAAGGCCCACAAAAAGAAATTCAGGTTGCTGCTTTTTGGATGGGTGCTTATGAAGTTACCCGTGATGAATTAGATGTGTTTTTAAAAGACGAATCAACAAGTCAAAATATAACCGATGATGCAATTACAAGACCAAGTGCACAATATGTTGATTTAAGTTGGGGCATGGGAAAGGAAGGTGGCTATCCAGCCAATAGTATGTCACAACGAACTGCGATTATGTATTGCAGATGGTTATATGAAAAGACAAAAATATTTTATCGCCTACCTACAGAAGCGGAATGGGAATATGCTTGTAGGGCTGGTACCCAAACCACTTATTATTTTGGAAATGATCCTGCTTTACTTGGCAAATATGCATGGTATGCAAAAAATAGTGAAGACAAATTCCATAAGGTAGGGCTAAAACTACCCAACGCCTGGGGCCTTTATGATATGTTAGGGAATTTAATGGAGTGGACTTTAAACCATTATACCCCCAATGCTTATGTGGATTATAAATCCATGGATAGTGTTCCGGTAGCAAATCCCAAAAAATATCCAAAATCAGTGAGGGGTGGTGGTTTTTCAGAAACTGCCATTGAATTAAGATCAGCCAACCGGTTTCATTCTGACCCTGTTTGGAACAAACGAGACCCACAAATACCCAAAAGTAAGTGGTGGCTAACAGAAGCTAAAAATATTGGAATTAGATTGGTTAGGCCCCTAGTGCAACCCTCCGATCAAGAGATAAATGAATTCTTCAAAACCTACCTTTTTATCGAATAATTTTTTAACTTACAAGTAACAAACGATGCCCCTATGAATGGAGGCATTATTTAAATTTTAAAAATAAATAGTATGTACAAGGATTTAAACAATCACCCTTCACGAAGAACTTTTGTGAAAGATACCAGCTTAATTGCAGGAGGAATAATGGCGATGCCAATTTTATCAAAGGCTAACTTTTTTTCTGGTGCTGATGATGTTATCAAAGTAGCAGTTATTGGTTGTGGTGGCCGTGGTACAGGTGCGGCGATGCAAGCCATTTCAAGCAAACAAAATGTAAAAATTGTTGCAATGGCAGATGCATTTAAAGACAATGTTGATAATTGTCATAAAGCATTAACAAGAGAAATTAATGAAGGTGGTGGTGATATCAGTAAAAAATTGGATGTGCCTGAAGAGCGCAGATTCACTGGCTTTGATGGATACCAAAAAGCCATTGCATTAGCAGATGTAGTGATATTAGCAACCCCTCCAGGTTTTAGACCGATCCATTTTGAAGAGGCGATCAAACAAGGCAAGCATGTTTTTATGGAAAAGCCAGTCGCGACTGATCCAGCAGGAGTTCAAAAAGTTTTAGCAACAGCTGCTATTGCAAAACAAAAAAAATTAAACGTAGTGGTTGGTTTACAAAGACATTATCAAAATTCCTATCGCGAACTTTTCAAAAGAAAAGATATGATTGGAGAAATTACATCTGCGCAGGCTTGGTGGAATAATGATGGTGTTTGGACGAGACCTCGTAAAGCAGGCCAAACTGAAATGGAATATCAAATGCGTAACTGGTATTATTTTAACTGGTTATGTGGTGATCATATCAATGAACAACATATTCATAATTTAGATGTAATTAACTGGTTCAAGGAAGGATACCCAGTAAAGGCACAAGGATTTGGAGGAAGACAGGTTCGTAATAGCAAGGAGCATGGTGAAATTTTTGATCATCACTTTGTAGAATACCATTATGCTGATGGTTCTATTTTAAATAGCCAATGTAGACATATACCAGGTACCATGAGTAAGGTAGATGAATTACTAGTGGGTACGAAAGGTAAAATACATTGTGGTCAAGCAAAAATTGTTGACCATGGCGGAAAAGTACTTTTCCAATTTGCTAAAAAAGGAGAACCAGATCCATATCAAAA
>JBIIRW010000072.1:0-8336 GCA_044341385.1 Sediminibacterium sp.
AATTACAAAACTTACAATTCGCGATACAAACATTGGTGGTATTTAAATTACGATCAATTTGCCAAGTTACTTTTCCATGAGGCACCTGCTTTTTTCTTAATTCATTTGCAATATGACTTAGTTCATTTAGCGGTGCATTTTCAAATAAAAACATACCTTCTTCTTTAGTCAAATGTTCA
Source organism: Sediminibacterium sp. (assembly GCA_044341385.1). GTDB lineage: Bacteria > Bacteroidota > Bacteroidia > Chitinophagales > Chitinophagaceae > Sediminibacterium. The sequence goes on from JBIIRW010000072.1 coordinate 180, forward strand.
AAGTTCAAGGCGCGTTGGTACAGTGTTTCTAAGTTCATATCCATTCTATTAATGAGCTACAAAGTTACAGTATAAAATAAACGGGTTGTAGTAAAACCTCATTTTTTCCCTATTTATTGCCTGCTTGTTCAACAAAATGGGTGATTTAAAATAAAGTTCTGGAATAGGTATTAGAAAAGGAACTATTGCACTTATTAAGTAATTTCGTACTCTTTATGATACAATTTGACAAATTCGAACTAGACAATGGCCTAAAAGTTATTGTTCATCAGGATAACAGCACGCCCATGGCAGTGGTGAATGTGCTATACAATGTGGGTGCAAAAGATGAGGACCCGCATAAAACAGGTTTTGCCCATTTATTTGAGCATCTGATGTTTGGCGGAAGTATTCATATACCTATCTATGATGAGCCTTTGCAAAGAGCAGGGGGTGAAAACAATGCTTATACCACCAATGATTTAACCAATTATTATTGTCAAATTCCAGCTGAAAATATTGAGACTGCTTTTTGGTTGGAAAGTGATCGTATGTTGTCGCTTGCCTTTAGTGAAAAAAGTTTGGAAGTGCAACGTAAGGTGGTGTGCGAGGAATTTAAAGAACATTACATCAATAAACCTTATGGGGATGCTTGGCACAAAATGCGTACGCTTGCCTATACGAATCATCCTTATCGCTGGATGACCATTGGCGCTTCGTTGGAACATGTGGAACAAGCAAAAATGCAAGATGTAAAAGATTTCTTTTTTAAATTTTATCGTCCCAATAATGCCATATTAGTAGTCACTGGAAATGTGACCACAGAACAAGTAAAACAATTGGCTGAAAAATGGTTTGGCCCAATCGCTGCTGGGGCTTCTTATGAAAGAAACTTGCCAATGGAACCAGTGCAACATAAAAGCAGATTCCAAGATGTGCGTGCAGATGTACCCTTAGATATGTTAATGATGACCTGGCATATGGGCGGACGTTTGGATGAAAATTATCACGCAACAGATTTAATGACTGATGTGATTGGCGGCGGTGCCACTTCAAGATTATATGAGCAATTAATAAAAGTGAAACAAATATTTTCTTCTATTGATTGTTATCATTTTGGCACCATTGATCCAGGCTTGGTGGTGATTGAAGGAAAGTTGGTCAAAGGAATTACCATGTCGGTTGCAGAAAAAGCGGTGTTAGATGAAATTGAATTAATTAAAAACACGATGATGCCGACCCATGAAGTTCAAAAAGTAATTAACAAAACCGAAAGTTTAATTTGTTTTGAAGATATGAGTATCATGAATAGGGCGCATAGTTTGGCGTATTATGAATTATTAGGAGATGCTAATTTGATGAATCAGGAATTGGAGAAATACCAAAAAGTAACGCCTGAATTAATACAACAAACAGCACAACAAATTTTCCAAGATACCAATCGCAACACTTTATATTATTATAGTAAATCATAAAATCATGGCATTAGATCGACACATGGCTCCTGTAATCAAAGATGCTATTGATTTTGACATTAAGTTAAAACCCTACCAGCACTTTGTTTTAGACAACCAAGTAGAAGTATATACTTATGAAGGGGGCGCAGAACCAGTGATGCTCATGGATATGGTATTTTTTGCTGGAAACTCCTATGAGGATAAAAACTGGGTAGCAGCAGCTACTAATTTTTTATTAAAAAATGGGACAACGAAAAAAAGTGCGTTTGAAATTAATGAAGCGTTTGAATTTTATGGCGCGCATTTAAGTAGAAACTGTTACAATGAAACGGCAACCATTGCTTTACATTGTTTGACGAAATATTTTAAGGAAGTGATTCCTGTAGTGAGTGAATTAATTTCAGAGGCCAATTTTCCTGAAAAAGAATTACAAATATATCAGCAAAATTTAATTCAACGATTATCACTTAATTTAAAGAAGAGTGATTTTATCGCGAATCGATTTATTGATGAATATTTATTTGGCATTGATCATCCTTATGGTAAATATGCAATGCAGGAAGATTATAAAAATGTTACTTTAGCTGATTTGACTGCTTTTTATGATACTTATTATAAGCATGGCAAGTGTATTATTTTTATGGCAGGCAAATTCCCAAGCGATATGCAGGAACTCTTAAACAAGCATATTGGTCAGTTGCCATTAAATAAAAAGGTTATCGCAGATGTTACGCATCCTATTGTTTCCGCTGCGCAAAAACAGTACAGCGTAGTGAATGATGCATCATCGGTACAAGGATCTATTCGTATTGCACGACATTTTCCTAATCGCCATCATCCCGATTTTGCACCGACACAGGTATTGAATAATATTTTTGGCGGATTTTTTGGCTCTCGTTTAATGCGGAATATTAGAGAAGATAAGGGCTACACTTATGGCATACATAGTTATATTCAGAATCATGTGCAACAATGCGCTTGGATGATAAGCACAGATGCAGGTAAGGATGTTTGTAAACCAACGATTGAAGAAGTGTATAAGGAGATGAAAATTTTAAGAGAAGAATTAGTAAGTGAAGACGAATTAAAATTGGTTAAAAATTATGTGTTGGGTGGATTGTTGGGTGATTTGGATGGACCGTTTCAAATTATCGCCAGGTGGAAATCCTACATATTAAATGATTTAACCGATGCCTATTTTTATAATACCATTGATGTTGTGAAATCTATTCAGCCCGAACAACTAAAATCCTTGGCGGAACAATACCTAAAACCGGAGGATTTTTATGAATTAGTGGTGTATTAATCTACCATTTATCATTTTCTAGGAACGCTTAACCATTTTATTATTTTGTAATTAATTGATTATCATGTATTTAATACTTTATTTTGATATATTATAGTACTATGTATTGCATAGTACTATAAAATTATATAGTTTTGTGGTTCAAACAGAAAGTTATGGATATTCAAAACACACAAAGTCAAATGCGCAAGGGCGTTTTGGAGTTTTGCATATTGTCCATCATTCAACAAGGCGAGGTTTATCCGAGTGATATTGTTGAGAAAATGAAACAGGCCAATTTGCATATACTTGAAGGAACCTTGTACCCATTATTGACGCGTTTAAAAAATGCAGGATTATTAAATTATCGTTGGGTGGAAAGTGTCACAGGCCCGCCAAGAAAATATTTTGTGATGACTGAGGAAGGCAAAGTTGCATTTGCTACTTTATTAAATACCTGGAATGAAATGGCAGGTTCCGTACAAGCACTCATTCAAAAAAACGACACCATTACCTCATCAGAACCTAACCAAGTTTCTTAAATTATAATACTATGAACAAAGTAATCAATATTAATTTTCAAGGTCGTGTACTTCCTATTGAGGAGTTGGCCTATGATTTATTAAAACAATACATCGATAGTTTGCGTACTTATTTTGTAAACGAAGAAGGATGCGATGAAATCATTAATGATATCGAATGTAGAATTGCAGAATTATGCGATGAGCGTTTAAAAAGAGGAACCCCTTGTATTACGCAAGACGATATGAATTTAATTATTACCAGTATTGGTCGCCCTGCTGATTTTGAAGCACAGGATGGTTTTGAACAGTCTACTGCTTCTAGTGCGAATAGTGCAAACGATGGTCGCCAACAAAATGGTAATCAAAATACTACTAATAATACGAACTCAAATTTTTATAGAAATGGCAATATTCCTAAAAGATTATACCGCGATGAGCAAAACAAAGTATTGGGTGGCGTTTGTAGTGGTATTGCGAATTACTTTGTCATAGAGCCTTGGATAGTTCGAATTCTATGGTTGTTTTTAATTGGCTTAAATATACTGGCCTATATAATTTTATGGATTGCAGTACCCAGTTCTTCCGTAAAAGAAGTAGGGGGTGTTCGTAAAAGATTATTTAGAGATATTGATAATAAAATTATAGGGGGCGTTTGCGCTGGCCTATCTAAATATTTTGGATTAAGGGTAGGTATTATCCGCGTATTATTTTTGATTCCGTTTATACGTTTCATTATCAATTTTAGACATATCCATTTATTTCAATTTTGGGATTTTCCTGATTTCCCAAATTTCTTAGATATTACATTTAGTCCTGGCGCAGTATTTATATATATTGTTTTATGGTTGGTATTGCCAGAAGCGAAATCTAGCGCGGATAAATTAGAAATGGTGGGTGAAAAAGTGGATTTGAATAGTATTAAAAACACCATTCAAAATGATATGGAAGGATTTAGCAAGCGCGCACAAAATTGGGGAAGCCAATTTTCTAAAAAATCAAGAACTGAAAGTGCAGAACAGAAAGCTGAGGATCGGAATGAAGTTCGCGATGAGCAAAGCAATGGAGCTCATGAAAATTCTTCCAATATGACTTATAGAGAAAACAAAGGATGCCTTCATTTTATAGGTAGGGCCATCACAATTTCGATTAAGGTGTTTGTTTATTTTGTTTTAGCGATTGTCGGTATTTCATTATTTGCAGCATTATTTGGCATTGGCGCTGCAGTCACAGCAGTATATCCTTTAAAAAAGTTTGTATTGGAAGATGGTGCGCAAAGTTGGTCAGCTTTTGGAACAATTGTATTATTTATCTGGGTGCCTATTGTGGGTATTGTAACAGCAATTATTCGAAAAATTGCAGGATTTAAAAAGACCAATGTTTGGGTAAGAACTAGCTTTTTGGCCTTATGGATTGTTGGATGGGTAATGCTATTTTATTTTGGAAGTAGCGTAGGGAACAGCTTTAACAAACATAATAAACCGGTTGAACAAGCTATTGCATTAACCAACCCAGCTATTAATTATTTAGAAGTAACGGCTACACCCAAAATGAAATACTATGAAGATAATTGGTTTAAAATTTCAGAATTTGTTGACTACGGGGATGAGGATACCATTTTTGTAAGAAATCTTAGGATTAGAATTGTGCAATCCACCACAGATAGTTTTCAAGTGAAGGTGGTGAAATTAAGCAATGGTAAAACAGTAGCTGAAGCCAATGACTTAGCAAATAAAATTAATTTTGACATTACGCAACAGGACAGCATCATTTATCTAGATAAAGGAATCGGAATCAATGATAAAGATAAATTCAGGAACCAACATGCAATTATGACCATAGCGGTGCCCATTGGTAAGCGAATAAAAATTTCGAATAAGGGCTGGTCTCAAACAAATATTAATATCAACCATCGTGGTATGCGTACTGAAACCATTGACCGAATCAGCTCAGATGATGATTGGTACAACGAATGGGATAATGAATCTTTCAGTTATGATCGTGGCGTAACTTATTTAATGACAAGCACAGGTTTGGAAAAAATTGGTCGCGCAGATATTGAAGACAAAGAAGATGATAAAGTTGAAATGTCAGACATTGAAAATCAATTAAACGAATTAAAATTAGAGCGTGAGCGACTTGAAGGGGATTTAAAAAAGTCAAGAGAACAAAAGATAAAACAAAAGATAAAAGAGTTGGAAAAAATCGATCGCGCTTTAGAAAAAAAGTCGGCTGACAAGAAGGAAAATAAAGGGTTAACGAATAATACCTCGCTGCTTCCTGATTTGAATAAAGTCAATAAAGTGGCGTCAAAGCTTGCAGATATGCAATCAGTTTTTGACCGGTTTCATTATTAAGCCAATTAAAACAAGGTAACCTGCACTATATAATTGAATGGTTAATGTTTACTTGTATTGAATATAAACACCTCACTTAAAAGTGGGGTGTTTTTTTGTTATATTTGTCGAAATTAAATTCAAATGAGCGAAATTTTGAACACCCCATTTACCCAGAAACATATTGCTTTAGGCGCTAAAATGGCCCCATTTGCTGGATACAATATGCCCATTAGTTACACAGGTATTAATGATGAGCATGCTGCTGTTCGCAATGCTGCTGGTGTTTTTGATGTGAGTCATATGGGTGAGTTTATCTTAAGGGGTGCGGATGCACTGGATTTAATTCAAAGAGTAACTAGTAACGACGCATCTGTTTTGGAAAATGGGAAAGCACAATACAGTTGTTTGCCAAATGCAACAGGCGGTATCGTGGACGATTTATTAGTGTACTGTGTTGAAAAAAACAAAGTGTATATGTTAGTTGTGAATGCATCTAACATTGAAAAAGATTGGAATTGGATAGTGCAACATAATACGAAGGGGGTTGAAATGCATAACATCAGTCCTAAAACTGCTTTGTTAGCAGTTCAAGGTCCTAAGGCAGCGCAAATTGTTCAAAAGCTTACTTCAATGGATGTATTAAATATGCCTTATTATAGTTTTGCCAAAGGGGAATTATTGGGTATAGATAATGTATTAATTAGCGCAACTGGTTATACAGGAGCAGGAGGTGTTGAAATTTATTTTGAAGATTTGAATGACCATGCCAATAAAATTTGGGATGCTTTATTTGAAGCAGGTGCTGAATTTGGTATCAAACCCATTGGCTTAGGTGCACGTGATACATTGCGTTTAGAAATGGGTTTTTGTTTGTATGGCAATGATATTGATGATACGACTAGCCCTTTAGAAGCAGGCTTGGGTTGGATTACAAAGTTTACAAAGCCATTTACGAATTCAGTGGCATTGGCCGAGCAAAAAGCAAGTGGGGTCAATAAAAAATTAGTGGGTTTTGAAATGATCGATCGTGGTATACCACGTCATTACTATATTATTAAAGATGCATCAGGGAATGAGATTGGTTCCGTTACTTCTGGAACACAAGCCCCAAGTTTGGGAAAAGGAATTGGACTTGGTTATGTGCAATCTTCCTTTGCAAAAATGGATACTGAAATATATATTGACATTCGCAATACTTTGGTAAAAGCGAAAGTAGTAAAGTTCCCTTTTAAATAATCCATTGATTTAATTAAGGTATTGGTTTATTTGTACCTGTTTTTTATGGCGTAAATACATGATTTATGTGTTGCTTGTTAGTGCATTTTTGCGTCTTAACAAAACATCATGTATTATGAAAGCAATTAAAAATCGAGTTCAATTAATGGGCTATTTGGGTGCAGATCCTGAAATTAAAATTTTTGAAGAGACCAAAAAGTTGGCAAATATCCGGCTAGCAGTCAATGATCGTTATAAAAATGCCAAAGGGGAGTGGGTGGATGAAACCCAATGGTTTAACTTAGTCGCCTGGTCCAAGCTTGCAGTGTACGCTGAAAAATATTTAATTAAAGGTATTGAAGTTGCCATCGAAGGACGTCTTATCAACAAATCCTACACAGACAAAAATTTAGTCAAACGATTCAGTACCGATATTCATCTTTCTGAAATATTAATTTTGACTAAGAAAAAAGAGCTTGTATAAGCCTCTCCCATTTTGTATATTTGTGGTGTTATGACGAACCAAAAAATAAAACCCAATTTACATACTGTATTAACTCCTCAGTTGCTTGATTTGTATGAAATTAAAGATAGCATTGTTGTCATCATAGATGTGTTTAGGGCAACTTCAACAATGGCTACTGCCTTATATAATGGTGCAAGAAAAATCATTCCAGTGGATTCTCCCGAATTATGCATTGAAATGGGTAAGCAAACTGGTGGAGTTACTGCAGGGGAGCGAGATGGTAAAATTATTCCAGGTTTGTCCTATGGCAATTCTCCTTCTGAATATCCAAGATCATTTATTGAAAATAAAGTTTTAGTGATTACGACAACCAATGGCACTAAGCTTTTACATATGGCATTAAAACAAGGGGCGAAAGATATTATCACCGGCTCCTTTCCTAATTTTTCCGCTGTGGCTGATTATTTAGTACAACAAGGTGCACCCGTGATTTTAGGTTGTTCGGGTTGGAAAAACAGGTTTAATATTGAGGATACCCTTTTTGCTGGGGCAATCATTGAACAAATAAAGGATCATTTTACCATACATTGTGACAGTAGTTTTATGGCCAATCAATTGTACAACCAACACAAGGATGATTTAACGCAGTATATTAAGACCACTACACATTGGCACCGTTTGGCTGCTTATGGGTTGGAGGACGACATGTTGTATTGTATTTCCAAGGATACCGCCCCTTCTTTGCCTATCTATAAAGACGGCGCCTTGGTAAATGGGCTCTAAATAGCTCATTTTCAGCTATTTTATGAAATTGGGTGATGAACTTAGCTAGCAAAACCGTACATTTGCAGATTGCCCTTTTTGAAGGGTTATTTGTATCATTATGGCATTACCC
>JBIIRW010000073.1:0-8306 GCA_044341385.1 Sediminibacterium sp.
GTTATTTATTGTGATTCATTTAAGTTCAAGGGCTGTTTTTTGTTAAAATGGCCAAAAATTGTATTAATACTAACTTTTAGGCATCAATTTTAGCATATTTCGCGTGTGATTCAATGAATTCCCTTCTAGGAGCCACTTCGTCACCCATCAGCATGCTAAAAATACGATCCGCTTCAGCAACGCTTTCGATGGTCACTTGTTTCAAGGTTCTTCTAGATGGATCCATGGTCGTTTCCCATAATTGGTCTGCATTCATTTCTCCCAAACCTTTATATCGTTGGATAGTTACTGAATCATCTTTTCCACCTCCAATTTTTGTAACCAACGCTTTTCTTTGTTCTTCGCTATAAGCATATTCCTGATCCTTGCCTTTTTTCACCAAGTATAAAGGAGGTTGTGCAATGTATACATAGCCATTTTGCACTAACTCTTTCATATATCTAAAGATGAAAGTTAAAATTAATGTGGCGATATGAGAACCATCCACATCGGCATCGGTCATAATAATTAATTTATGATAACGAAGTTTTGCAATATTTAAGGCCTTTGGATCTTCAGCAGTACCAACGGTTACACCAAGTGCAGTATACATATTACGAATCTCTTCATTCTCGTAAATTTTATGTTCCATTGCTTTTTCAACGTTCAATATTTTACCACGTAATGGTAAAATAGCTTGATAGCCACGATCACGTCCTTGTTTTGCAGTACCTCCCGCCGAATCTCCTTCGACTAAGTAAAGCTCACATCTTTCTGGATCCCTATCTGAACAATCCGCCAACTTTCCTGGAAGACCGCCACCGGTAAGTACCGTTTTGCGTTGCACCATGTCGCGTGCTTTTTTAGCAGCTACACGGGCTTGGGCCGCTAAAATTATTTTTGAGATTACATACTTCGCTTCTTTCGGATTTTCTTCTAAATAAGCTTCTAATACCCTAGAAACGGTAGTTTGAACCACACCACTCACTTCACTATTACCTAATTTGGTTTTTGTTTGACCTTCAAATTGCGGTTCAGGCACTTTCACAGAAATAATAGCACTTAAGCCTTCTCTGAAATCATCTCCTTCCACTGTTACTTTTGCTCTTTCAAACAAACCTTCCTTATCGCCGTAACTTTTAAATACGCGGGTGAGTGCAGTTCTAAATCCTGTAACGTGCGTTCCACCTTCAATCGTATTAATATTATTTACGTAAGAAAATATATTCTCTTTAAAATCGTCATTGTAGGTTAATGCCACTTCAACCATTACATTAGATGCTTCATCTAAACCTTCTACGTACAAAGGTTGTGCAATGATTGGATTACGATTACCATTCTTATCTAACATTTGTACAAACTCAACAATACCACCTTCGCTATAAAAATTATTTTTATAAGCAACGCCTGTATCATCTAGTTCTCTGTGGTCTGTTAATGTAATGCTGATTCTTTTATTCAAATAGGAAAGCTCACGTAAACGACCTTCTAAAATCTCTCTTTTATAAACTGACTCTTGAAAGATGCTTAAGTCAGGCCAGAAATGAACGCGGGTTCCTGTTTTGTCACTTGTTCCTGATTCTCTTACCGCATATTTGGGGATACCAATGCTATATTCTTGTTCAAATATTTTACCTTCTCTTTCAACGGTTACCAACAATTTGGTACTAAGTGCATTTACGCAACTTACACCCACGCCGTGCAAACCGCCAGATACTTTGTAGGTATTTTTATCAAATTTACCTCCAGCATGTAACACGGTCATCACCACTTCCAAAGCGGATTTTTTCTCCTTGGTGTGCATTGCTGTTGGAATACCACGACCATTATCTTGAACGCTGATGGAGTTGTCTTCATGTATGGCAACCTCGATATGAGAGCAATAGCCTGCCAATGCCTCATCAATGGAGTTGTCAACTACCTCATATACAAGGTGGTGTAAGCCTTTGGAGCCCACATCGCCAATATACATAGCAGGTCTTTTTCGAACGGCTTCCAATCCCTCTAAAACCTGGATACTATCGGCACCGTAATTCTTGTTTTCTGCTGATTCGCTTGACTGTAAATCTTCTGACATAAAATGGTTAAAATTATTTTGTTTTTATAGGCATTCCGAATGCATACAAACTTAAGAAAATTAAGGGTTTAAAGCCTGTTTTAGCCCCAATTTAGTTATCCCCATTTTGGCCATTTTGTGCATAGTTTTTTAGCCTAAAAAGGGACCTTTTTTTTAGTCATTTTTGCGTCAGATTTTGGCCTTCAATAGTTGCTTTACATTTAATGCCTTAATTTTGCTTTTATGACAGTAGCCCAGGAAATATTAAAACAAGTAAATGCACCCCATGGATTTGATGGGATGGCCTTGTTGTATTCCAAGGAGCAGCGCATCCCAGGTTCCACCCAATACCACATTCGTCGCTATGCAGCACAGGATAGTTGGGCGGCGGAGGATACCGGCATGTTTGTATATCACTATAATGCTAGTACACCCAAGGATAACTATTTAGAATTGCGATTTTGCATTTCTGGTAACAGATATTGTGAAAATAAATTATGCGGAACTTGTAATCAAATACCGACCACTGATTGTTCAGGCCCTTTGCGTACGATTGACGTTTTTTCATTTCATTTTACTTCCACTTTTTTACATCAGTTTGTACATCATGTAAAATTAAATAATAAAAAAGATGATTTATTGGCTTTTAAGTATCCAGATAATTTTTCTAAAACATTTCAATTGAGTATAAAAAAGCGTGCCACTTTGGATGCTTTGTTAAATCATAGTTATACAGGTTCGCTTGAAAATATATTTGTAAATGCAAAAGTGCATGAATTACTGGTGTACAGCTTGGAGCATGTTGTGGAAGAAAAAGACGCTGTGTTTTCTTGTAAATTTTTAGCAGATGAGCGTGGCACTGAAAGTATATATCAGGCACGTGAATTTTTATTGCAACATATTGGTGATCCTATTACCATTAAGGAATTGAGCCGTAAGGTGGCCATGAATGAGTGTTATTTAAAGAAGGGGTTTAAAGAGGTTTTTGGCACGACCATATTTGATTTTTACCAACAACAAAGAATGGAGCACGCAAAGTATTTGTTGTATGAAAAAGCGTTAAGTGTCACAGATGTATCCGCATTGTTGGGCTATTCTTCCATCTCTCACTTTTCCGCGGCCTTTAAAAAACATACTGGTTTAAAGCCTTGCGAGCTGTTGAATTAATTATTTATTGAATTTTAGGCGTAGCGCCTGTGCTCCTATTTGCCAAGTACTTTGTTTATCCTATTTTATCCGTTTCTTCCTTTAATTTTAGTTATTTTTATTTCTTAAACTATCACTATGCGAAATTTACTAGCGATTGCCATTTTATTTTTGTTCCCTTCTTGTATTAATCAAAGAGTGGATTTGATTGTGCATCATGCACAAATTTTTACAGTGAACAATGAATTTAGTGTTGCAGAAGCAATGGCCATTCAGGATGGTAAAATTGTTGCTATTGGTAATAATGATGATATCTTAAAAGAATACAAATCGGACAGCGTTGTAAATGCAAATGGCGCAAGTGTTTACCCGGGTTTTATAGATGCGCATGCGCATTTCTTAGGATATGGCCAATCCCTATATACCGTAGATTTAATGTTCGTACCCACTTGGGACGAAGCGATCGCAAGAGTGAAAGATTTTGCAGCGAAGCATCCAGGAACTGGTTGGATTAAAGGAAGAGGATGGGATCAGAACCGTTTTCCGGGCAAACAATTTCCGACCAATGCGTTGTTAAATGAGTTATTTCCGGATCGACCTGTCATATTAGAAAGAGTAGATGGGCATGCAAGTATTGCCAATGACTTTGCATTAAAGTTAGCAGGAGTAAAGCCAGGTCAAACCATGGATGGCGGACAGTTTTTAACCCTAGATGGAAAATTAACTGGATTGCTTGTAGATAATGCAGTAGGCGTGGTTGATAAAATGATGCCCGCTGCAACAACTGAGGATTATAAAAATTGGTTAATCAGTGCGCAGCAAAATTGCTTTGCAACAGGATTAACGACCATTACAGATTGCGGTTTAAGTCCTTCTGATATTGATCAAGTAGATGCATTGCAAAAAAGCAATGATTTAAAAATGCGTTTGTATGTGATGCTAAGTGACAAACCTGAATCCTATCTTTCAAAATATTATACCGATGGTGGGTATGTTACCGATCGTTTATCAGTGAAAGGAATAAAAGTATATAGTGATGGGGCACTCGGAAGTAGGGGTGCTTGCTTGTTACAACACTATACAGATAAACCAGGCTGGTCGGGCTTTTTATTAAGTAGTCAAGCGCATTTTGATTCCATCGCTGCAAAATTAATTAACACCGATTTTCAAATGTGTACCCATGCGATTGGGGATAGTGCGAACCGTACCATATTAAATGTGTATGCGAAATATTTAAAAGGGAAGAATGATAAGCGTTGGAGAATTGAACATGCGCAAATTATCAATCCTGCCGATTTCCATTTGTTTGGAGACAATAGCATTGTGCCTTCGGTGCAACCTACGCATGGCACTAGTGATATGTATTGGGCGGGTGATCGATTGGGTGCAGAAAGATTAAAAGGCGGGTATGCTTTCAAACAATTGTTAGATGAGAATGGATGGCTTCCACTAGGAACAGATTTTCCTGTAGAAGAAATTAATCCATTTAAAACATTTTTAGCAGCAGTGGCAAGACAGGATAGTAAAGGTTTTCCTGCAGGGGGCTTTCAAATGGAAAATGCATTAACGCGTGAACAAACCATTCGAGGTATGACCATTTGGGCTGCTAAAGCAAATCGTATGGAAAAACAAGTAGGTTCCTTAGAAGTAGGAAAGAAAGCGGATTTTATTATCCTTGATAAAAATTTAATGGTTGTGCCTGCGGATAGTATTTTGCAAATAAAAGTGAAGCGTACTTATTTGAATGGAGAAAGAGTTCATTAATATTGGAGTGAAAATTTCATAAACGATTAGAGAATAAATACGTATTTCTCTCTCTCAATCGCTTCGCTCAAATGTTCGTTCGAAACAGTATTCATTCTCTTTGATCGTCGACAAGAATAAATACGTATTTCTCTCTCTCAATCGCTTCGCTCAAATGTTCGTTCGAAACAGTATTCATTCTCTTTGATCGTTAAAAAGAATGAATAAGTATTAAACTACAACCCGACCATATCTTTAGGGATGACCCATGCATCAAATTCTTCTGGCGTAACGTAGCCTAGTTTAACCGCCATTTCTTTTAATGTGGTCCCTTCTTTATGTGCTTTTTGTGCGATCTCTGCTGATTTGTAATAACCAATCTTGGTATTTAAAGAAGTCACTAACATTAAGCTATTGTTCACGTGCTTATTGATATTAGCTTCGATCGGTGCTAAACCAATCGCGCATTTTTCATTGAAGCTCATACAGCCATCTCCAATTAGTCTTGCACTATGTAAGAAATTATAAATCATTACGGGTTTAAATACATTCAATTCAAAGTGACCCATGGAACCGCCAATATTAATGGCAACATCATTTCCCATTACTTGTGCAGCAATCATAGTTAATGCTTCAGATTGGGTAGGATTCACTTTGCCTGGCATGATGGAAGAGCCTGGTTCATTATCTGGAATAAAAATTTCGCCAATACCACTTCTTGGTCCAGAAGAAAGCATACGAACATCGTTGGCGATTTTCATTAAGCTTACGGCTACTGTTTTTAATGCACCATGTGATTCCACAATGGCATCATGTGCAGCTAAAGCTTCAAATTTATTTTCAGCAGTGATAAATGGCAATCCTGTTAAGTTGGCAATATGTTTTGCAACATTTTCTGAATAACCTTTGGGTGTATTAATACCTGTACCTACTGCAGTACCCCCTAATGCTAATTCACTTAAATGTGCTAATGTATTTTCAATTGCTTTCAGGCCATGCTTTAATTGGCTTGCATATCCGCTAATTTCTTGCCCTAAGGTAAGTGGGGTTGCATCCATAAAATGGGTACGACCAATTTTTACAATATGCATGAATTCAGCGCTCTTCGCGTCCAATGTATTTTTTAAAGTGGTAATACCTGGGATGGTAATTTCTTTTAAAATTTGATAGGCCGCAATATGCATGGCTGTTGGAAAAGTATCGTTAGAGGATTGTGATTTATTTACATCGTCATTCGGGTGTAAAAATTTATCATGATCTAATAAGCTGCCGCCTTTGATTACATGCGCGCGATAGGCTATTACCTCGTTCATGTTCATATTACTTTGGGTACCACTACCTGTTTGCCATACGACTAATGGAAATTGATCATCTAATTTACCCGCTAATATTTCGTCACATACTTGTCCTATTAAATCACACTTTTCTTTCGGCAAAACACCAGCGTCACAGTTGGTTAATGCTGCTGCTTTTTTTAAGTAAGCAAATGCGCGAATAATTTCTTTCGGCATTCTATTAATGTCTTGTGCTATTTTGAAATTTTCAATACTTCTTTGTGTCTGCGCACCCCAATAAACATGTGCAGGTACTTTTACTTCGCCCATGGTATCTTTCTCAATTCTGTATTCCATATCGTAAAATTTTGATAACACAAAGGTACTACAGCAATGATAAAATTGCGTCAGTTGGGCTTATTAAATTCGGGTAAAAAAGGATTAATGTCCTTTGAAAACGGGCTTCCTTTTATCAATAAATGCTTGAATTCCTTCTTTGCAATCATCGGTGACAAAACATTCTCCAAATAATTCGGCTTCCACATCATAGCCGTTTACTTGCTCATCCCATACCGCATTGATAGCTTTTATGGAGTTGCCCACGGCAATCGGAGATTTTTGATGACATACCCTTAATATAGAAAAGGCCTTATCTAGTAATTCGCTTTGCGGAACCACATAGTTGGCTAAGCCATAATTCATGGCCTGTGTCGCATTAATGGTTTTACCAGTTATGATTAATTCCATGGCCCTGCCTTTGCCTACTCTTTGGGTTAATCTTTGCGAGCCACCATAACCTACCATGATGCCTAGGTTTACTTCAGGCTGTCCAAAAGTGGCGCTTTCGGATGCAATCACAAAATGGCAACTCATGGCTAATTCGCACCCACCGCCTAATGCAAATCCGTTCACACAAGCAACTACTGGTTTAGGACAATGCTCAATTTTTGAGAATACGGCTTGACCTCTTTTTGCAACCGCTATTGCTTGCTCTTTGGTTAAGGATTCAAATTCTTTTATATCTGCACCAGCCACGAAGCTTTTAAGTCCCGCACCGGTGATAACCACACTTTTAATTTCTGGAAATTTATATACGCGATCCATAACCGCATCCAAATCATTGATGACTTGTTTGTTCAATGCATTTAAAACATCAGGGCGATTAATGGTAATGATTAAGGTGTGGTCTTCTAATTTTGTAAACAAAGTTTGGAACGACATAATAAAAAATTTAATTTTTATTGCACCTTTATTTTTTGTGTTTCGCCACCCATTCTCGAATATAGGTTGCGATATCGGTGGTATTAGTGCCAGGTGCAAATAAGGTACCAATACCCATCTCACTTAAAACAATACTATCTTGTTCAGGTATAATTCCGCCACCTGTTAATAATACATTTGTCAATCCTTTTTCCTGCATTAAATTGTAAACTTTTGGGAAAACGGTCATATGTGCGCCAGATAAAATGCTAATACCTATTGCGTCCACATCTTCTTGTAAGGCAGCTTGTACCACCATTTCAGGACTTTGGCGAAGGCCAGTATAAATCACTTCCATGCCGGCATCTCTTAAAGCAGTTGCAATAATTTTAGCGCCACGGTCATGTCCGTCCAATCCTACTTTAGCTACTAATACTCTTATCGGTTTCACATTACTCATGTTAAGTGTTACTACAATTTACATTATTTATTGGAAAGTAATTTCAAACTGTACTCGATTCTTTCTTTCGCGTCTTTTAATTCAATAGCCTGAATGATGTCAAAAACACCTGGTCCAAATTTACCGCCCACTAACATGATTCTAAATGGTAACATAAGGTCACCTGGCTTTATTTCATGGGTCGTTGCAAGGGCTTTAAAATGTATTTCAAGATCAGCTGCTATTGGATGGGTATCTCCGTTTTTGATCATTTCAGCATATGCCTCAGTCAATGCGGTAAAAAAGGCTTGCTTTTTTTCCTCCCATTTTGTTAGTATGGACGCAGTGTCAATCTCTGTTGGTGCTTTAAAAAAGAAACTGCCCTGGGTAATGAAATCGGTTAGCAAATGACATCTGTCTTTTATAAGTCCAATTACTTTTACCAAATAGGCGGGTTCGTGAACTTCAA
>JBIIRW010000074.1:0-8251 GCA_044341385.1 Sediminibacterium sp.
TTATTCCATAAAGGTGAAATAAAGTGGCGCCAACCTGGCGTTCAACCGGCTAATGTTTTAGTTGAAATCATTAAAAAGCACACCCCTTGAATTAGTTGACCTTTGGTGTTGCGATGAATGTAAAAATAGTAGTGATTAAATTTAAACAATTTAATTTATTAATATTCCCTTCATACAATTGTGACTTTTAATCCTAATTTTTGATTATTTTTAATGACAAATAAGTCATTATGTCAAGTAATAAAAATTCAGGTAGTTCCCGTAGACACTTTATTAAAAATATTTCCTTTGCCTCTGCATTTTTAATCACTGGTAGAATTACTCCGTTAAGTGCCAATGATGTTGTAGGCTTGAGAAGTAAAGTTAAACTTCGTTTTGCAGTGGCTTCGGATGTGCATTATGGACAACCTAATACACCATTTGAACAAATGACGGAAACGGTGATTAATCAAATAAATTTATTTCATCAACAAAGCCCATTGGATTTTTCTGTGGTAAATGGGGATTTGATTCATAATGAGAAAGCATTTTTGCCATTAGTGAAAGGGAAATTAGATGCATTAAAAATGCCTTATTATGTTACTAGAGGCAACCATGATATGGTAACACCCGAATATTGGAATAGTGTATGGGGTTCACCTTTAAATCATGATGTTGTTGTAAAAGACAATGGAATTTTATTGGGAGATACCTCTAATGTACAAGGGGTTTATTTATCTCCGGATTTATCTTGGTTGAATAAAACCTTGGAATCACATAAGGACAAGAAGCAAGTTTTTATCTTTTTACATATACCACAAGCAAAGTGGACAAAGAATGGCATAAGCACACCTGAAGTATTTGATACCATCAAAAAATATCCAAATGTGAAAGCCGTTTTCCATGGTCATGAGCATGATCAAGATAGTTTTAAAATGGTTGAAAAAGTGCCCTATATTTTTGATGCCCATGTAGGCGGTAATTGGGGAACCCCTTATAAAGGATTTAGGGTAGTAGAACTATTAAAGGACAATTCAATGATTACCTACATGATGAATCCTACGGATAAATTGAATGAGCTTAGTTTTTAATCATTCTAATATACAATTGCTCCACTTTAGTGCGTGCCCAAGGGGTTTTGCGTAAAAAAGTTAAACTTGACTTTATACTAGGGTTGCTCTTAAAGCAATTAATGGGAATATGCTGACCTAAATCCTCCCAACCAAAATAGTTCACTAGCTCAGTTACGATAAATTCAAGTGTTTTTCCGTGTAAAGGATCATTGGAAGGTTGTTGCATATGCAATATTAAGTAATTTGCTCTAAGGAATATGTAATTTGCTACTATGAAGTCACACCGATATTTTATACTTAACAAACCAATGAATATGGTGTCGCAGTTTGTGAGCAGTCATCAGGTGAAATTATTAGGTAACTTGGATTTTAATTTTCCCGAAGAAACCCACGCAATTGGCAGGTTAGATCAAAATTCTGAAGGGTTGTTATTACTTACCACTAACAAAAAAATTACCCGTCTTTTATTCCAAGGTCCAGTGCCTCATACAAGAACTTATTTAGTACAAGTAAAAAATACGGTAAGTCCTGAAACCGTCCTAAAGTTGGCTAATGGCATTGCAATAAGTGCTCCTAATGGCACCCAATTTATTACCACCCCTTGTATGGTAAAATTAGTCAACAAGCCCGCTAATTTATTTGAAGTAGGGAAGCCTTTACACGAAAATGTTAAAACAAGCTGGTTGAAAATCACTTTAACCGAAGGCAAGTTTCATCAGGTTCGAAAAATGGTAGCCGCTGTCAATCATAAGTGTATTCGCCTCATTAGAACTGAAATTGAAAACATTCGCATTGGGAACATGCAGCCCGGGGAAGTCATTGAAATGGATGAGCCTACCTTTTTTTCATTGCTAAAATTATAAATATTTTATTTGTATATTTAAGTGTGTAGAATGGTATTGCGTTTTTTTTGTTTCTAACTAACTTAATAATATGAAAAAATTATTCAGGGTATACATTGCAATTGCTTTTTTATTTTGTTTTAGCGCTGTTTTTTCACAGCGTATTAATTACGGGAAAGTAGACTCTATTATAAATAACTTAGCTTCGAATAATAAATTTAGTGGGGCAGTACTTATAGCAGAAAAAGGTAAAGTAAAATATAATAAAGCATTAGGCTATAATGATTATGCCAATGGAAAGGCTTTAAGTAAAAACAGCATCTTTGAATTAGCCTCAGTCAGTAAGCAGTTTACTGCCATGACCATTATGATGGTTAAAGAAAAAGGATTATTAAATTACGATGACTTGGTTGAAAAGTACATCAACATTCCTTACAAGGGAATTACCATACGTCAGTTGCTTACACATACTAGCGGACTTCCCGATTACCAAGCAATGATGGATAGCTATTGGGACAAATCAAAAGTGGCCGGCAATGATGATATAATTAACTATTTAAATAAATATGCACCATCCAAATTATTTGAACCGGGTGAAAAATATTTATATAGTAATACGGGCTATGTGCTATTAGCCAGCATCGTTGAAAAAGTAAGCGGTAGGGATTTTATTGAATTTTGCAATACTGAAATATTCAATAAGTTAAAAATGAATCATACCGCCATTCGCAGTTTAGCTGAAAAAGCGGCCATTAAAAATTTTGCTTTAGGACATGTGTATGTTCCAGAAAAGAGCGCCTATATAAGAGCTGATTCATTTCCTTCATCTAATTATACCATTTGGTTAGGGAATAGAAAAGGCCCAGGAAGGATAAGTTCAACCGTAGCTGATCTTTTAAAATGGGATCAGGCTTTGTATACTAATAAGTTAATAAGCCAGACTGCTATGGCAGAAGCCTTTAGGCCCATGCATTTAAATAATGGGACTATTTCCAATTATGGGTTTGGTTGGGATTTAAAGCTTGGTGAAAATATAGTATGGCACAATGGTGATAACCCAGGGTATAAAACCATTATCATCCGGTTTTTAAAAACAAATAAAACATTAATCATTCTCTGCAATAATGCAACCGATGCCTTTGAGGATTTGACGACTACATTAAACAATTGTATTCAGCCTGCTAAATAAAGTTAATTAACCTAATTAGTCATGTATAACCATATCATATAAATGGTGGATTAGTCCATCCGCTAGTCCTATTTTAGGTACATGAATTTCTGAAACTGCTGCCCACTTACATATTGCGTTATAAATAGTTAATGCAGGTACAATAACTTCAGCCCGATCTTCTTTAATCGTATATTTTTTCATTCTTTCATCAATAGCGAGTGGCTCCATTTCCTTATAAATATCTTTCAAAGTTTCATAGGATATTGATTTGCCTGCTTTTGCTCCGCTAATTGAAAATAGTTTATTAATATTACCTCCTGATCCAATCCCAATGATATTTTCGTATTTTTTTGAAAGTTCCTTTAAGGTTTCCTTCATTTCATCCCAAGTTTCGTCCTTGACCTTTTTTGTAAGAATACGAACAGTGCCAATATTAAATGATTTTTGCAGAATTATATTAGATTTGTGATATAAAGTAAGCTCGGTACTTCCACCACCCACATCAATGTATAAGTAACTTTTATCGTTATCTAATAATTCTGCAATATGGTTTTCGTAAATTATTTCTGCCTCTAATTCACCAGTGATAACCTCAATTTCAATACTGGTTTCAGATTTTATTTCTTTTATTATTTCTTTGGCATTTTCAGCATCACGCATCGCACTTGTTGCACAAGCCATATAGTGATCAACTTCGTATACTTTCATTAAGTTGTTAAAAGCTTTGATGGTATTAATCAGCATCTTCTTTTTTTGTCCACCAATATGTCCTTTTTCAAAAACGTCAAACCCTAATCGAACTGGGATTCTTAAAAGATTCAATTTATTAAATTCTGTGGCTTTCCCTTTTTTTATTACTTCACAAATGAGTAATCTGACCGCGTTACTACCAATATCTATTGCTGCAAGTATCAAAGTATTTTATTTTTTACCAATTAAGTAGTTGTAAGTAGCTACCTGTGATTTGCAATGTTTTTTACCAACGGAAGATACATAATTATTGCCTAAATTTTCATCCAAAATTCTGGCTTTTTGATTGTCTTTCAATTGAATATTGATGATCTCAACCAATTCTTTTTTTAATTTTACATCTAAAATAGGTGCAGCAACTTCAATTCGATGATCTAGATTACGTACCATCCAGTCGGCACTTGAAATGTATACTTTTTCATTTCCTTTATTGTGAAAAATCATTACCCTGGCATGCTCTAAATATTGATCTACAATACTTATAGCGTTTAGTTTATTTTTCAATTTTTCACTTCCCTTTTTCAATGTCAATATTCCGCGAATAATTAAATGTACTTCCACACCCGCTTTGGTTGCTTTGTATAATTGATCTATGAGCGTGTGGTCACTGATTGAGTTTGATTTGATAATTATTTTAGCACTCTTCCCTTGTTTTGCATGCTTAATTTCATTTTCAATTAACTGAATAATTGAATTGCGCATATTGATCGGCGAAATAAGCAGGTTTCTAGTTTTGCCAATAGGCTTATCACCCAATTGCCATGTTTCTAGGTAGGTGAAAACCTTGTTTACTTCTATTAATAAGGGCCTGGAAGCGGTTAATAAACAATGATCAGCATAAATTTTAGCTGTTTTTTCATTTAAATTACCGGTGCTTATAAAGCCGTATTGTAGTAGCTTTTTTCCCACCCTTTTTTGTATAACACAAATTTTAGCGTGCACTTTAACATTCGGAATACCCACTAAAACCTTTACACCTTCTTCTTCCATTAATGTTTTCCATTCCAAATTTGCTTCTTCGTCAAATCTTGCTTTTAATTCTAAAAACACGGTAACTTTTTTCCCATTACGCGCTGCGTTGATTAAAGCGTTAATCACTTTTGAATTGCTAGCCAAACGATAAGCAGTTATTTTGATGGATTCTACCGCATCGTCCATAGCGGCCTCCCTTAACATATCAATTACAGGATCAAAACTGTGGTAAGGAAAATGTAACAAAACATCTTTCTGTAATATCACTTCTGAAACCTGATATTTATTTCTAAAGGATGGATGGATAAAAGGTTTAGGACGTTCCGCTTTTTCCACGAGAACATCTGGAAAATCCATAAAATGTCTAAAATTATGAATGTGGCCACCTGGTATGATACTGCTTTTTCGAGTTAAATGTAGTTTTTGAATTAAAAAATCAAGTAGTTCTGCATTCATCTCCTTATCGTATACAAATCGGACGGGCTTTCCTTTTCGTCTATTTTTAATTCCTTTAGAAATCTTTTCTACAAAGTTTAATCCAACTTCTTGGTCTAAATCAATTTCAGCATCCTTGGTTATTTTAAATACGTGCGCTTCAAATTTATTGAACTTGAAATGTGAAAATATAATGGGTAAATTATACTTCACAATATCCTCTAATAAAATGATTGATTTTGTAGCACCTGTTGATGGTAAAATAACGAATCTGCCTATGGATTTTGAGGGAATTTCAATTAATGAAAATTTTTCATGATAAGCATCCATCTTATTTTTCATCACAATTGCCAAATACAAACTCTTATCTCTTAAATAGGGAAGCTCTGGTAAATTTTCAATCATTAAAGGAATAATGTATGGGCGCACTACATTGTCAAAATAATCTCTGACAAATTCCTTTTGTACGGCATTTAATTTTCGCTCATTAATAATTAATACTTTTCTTTTTATTAATTCTTTATTAATGTTCCCCCAAATGCGTGCAAATTCACTTTGTTGTTTTAAAACGACTCTTTGAATTTCATCGAGTATTAGTTGCGGTGATTCAAGGATATCAATGTTGGTACTTTTCTTTTTATCAACATACTCAACCATCCTTTTTAAGGTAGCTACCCGTACCCTGAAAAATTCGTCTAAATTATTTGAAAAAATTCCTAAAAATCTGATTCTGTCCTTTAGCGTAACTGTTGGGTCATTGGCTTCCTGTAAAACCCTTGCATTAAAGCTTAGCCAGCTAATATCTCTAGGTATAAACTCATGCTTCATATGGTATACAAATTTGTAGTGCGAATTTAGTTAATTCAAGATTAAGTAATATTCTGTTCACTATTTCTTAATACTATGGTAACATGTCGGAAACATTAAAGTTACAGCGTATTGCGTTATTTACATAAAATACAACCCATGGACAAGCGACCAATGGAAATATGTATCGTAAGTGACCTACATCTAGGCACATTTGGATGTCAAGCTAAGGAAGTACTTAATTATTTAAAAAGTATAAAACCTAAAACTTTGATTTTGAATGGGGACATTATTGACATTTGGCAATTCAATAAGCGTTATTTCCCTAAAAGTCATATGGCGGTGATTAAACAAATATTTAGTATGGCGAGTAAAGATACAAAAGTGATATATATCACCGGTAATCATGATGAAGCTTTACGAAAATATGCCGACTTTGAGATGGGTAATATTCAATTGACTGATAAAATTGTTTTTGAAATTAATGGAGAAAAGAATTGGGTTTTTCATGGTGATGTTTTTGATAGAACAACTAAGGGAAGCGCTAAGCTATTAGCAAAATTGGGTGGGTATGGTTATGATTTATTAATACTTATCAATAGTCTTTTAAACTGGAGTTTAAAAATTATGGGTAAGGAGAAAATGAGTTTAAGTAAGAGTGTTAAGAACGGTGTAAAAAAAGCGGTATCCTGGATCAATAATTTTGAACAAACAGCAGCTGAATTAGCCATTGAGAATAATTACCAATATGTTATTTGTGGACATATTCATCAGCCACAACAACGTGTCGTAACCACTGATAAGGGATCTGTTACTTATTTAAATAGCGGCGATTGGATTGAAAATTTAACATCTTTAGAATATTTCGATAATGCTTGGCGCTTATACCAGTATGATCCGAAACAATTTGAAGAAACTAATAAAAAAAGTAAAATCATACAACTACAGGAGGAACTAAGTGTGATTACGCAGGAAGTTGCCTTTCAGGTATCTATGTAAAGTTGATCCTATGAAAATATTTTACGCAATTCAAGGGACGGGAAATGGCCATTTAAGCAGGGCTGAGCAATTGTATCCTTATTTACAAAAATACGGGGAAGTAGACTTTTTTTTAAGCGGATCAAATGCTCAATTAAATACGCGTATTCCAATTAAGTACAAAAGTCAAGGACTTAGTTTACATTATAAACATACCGGTGGGTTGGATTATACTAATATCGCAAAATCCATTTCTTTTAAATTATATAAAGATGCTAAGGCTTTGCCTATTGATAATTATGACCTAATTATCAATGACTTTGAATTTATAACCTCACTTGCTTGTGGCATTAAACGAAAAAAAAGTATTCAATTTGGTCACCAAGCAAGTTTTCAGAGTAAATTAACGCCAAGGGCTAAAACAATCAATCCTATTGGGAAATTAGTTTTAGAAAATTTTGTCAGAAGTTCCTCTTTCCTTGGTCTTCATTTTGAATCCTATGATGATCAAATTTATAACCCAATCATTAAGGATGAAATTATAAGTGCAAATAAAGTGAATGAAGGCCATATAACAGTGTATTTGCCACAATATACGATTGCCTATATTACTCCTTTTTTACATGCACAATCACCATTTCATTTTGAGGTATTTACAAAGGAAGTAATAGAGGTGACTCATTCAAAAAACATTACCTTTTCCCCAATTAGTGGTGCTACATTTACCAATAGCTTAATAAGCTGCCATGCTATTATTACTGCTGGTGGTTTTGAAACACCTGCGGAAGCAATGTATTTGAATAAAAAGCTATTAAGTATTCCTATCTTAAATCATTTTGAACAAGAATGTAATGCGGCTGCGATGAAAAAAATGGGGGTAACGGTATTAAAAAAATTAGACCAACATTTTGCAGAACATTTCAAAATCTGGATCAATCAAGATAATTCCGTTAAAATTTCCTTAACCCATTCTACGAAGGATATTGTGGAGGTACTGATGAACAAAACCTTAGCAAAAGATTATAAATAGTGACTATTAAATATCAAGTAAACAATTTCACTTCATTAATATAAACATTATGTATTTAATACAAGATCAAAAAAAAGAAACCATCGCTTATATCGAAAACATGATGATTTTAGATACCAACCATGAGCATGTAATTGGTATTTTAATTGGAGATTGTTTTTTCGGCCATAATAAAAAAGTGGTAGGAAAGATTATCAATCAAACAGTTTACTTA
>JBIIRW010000075.1:0-8153 GCA_044341385.1 Sediminibacterium sp.
TATTGGGCGCAGCCTTAGGGATGGATAAAAAGGGTAGTATGGATATAGCATATACTTTTACGGATTCGGCTAGTAAAAATATCATGTACCAGCAATTACCTATGAATGCATTTAAGGATTCAAATGCCAAATTAGTTGCTACCGATCCGAACTTAACTAATTTAAGTGTTTGGAAATTGAAATGGGCAAACGGCGGGGGTCCAGTTTTAATGAGATCAGGGCGTATTCATATTTCAAACAATGAGGAAAGAAAATTTGCAGGCAAGGCCATCAATGATTACCATCCCAGAACAGCGATGGGCTATAATATGGAGGGAAAATTAATTATAATGGCTATTCAAGGTCGGATGAAAGGAATAGCAGTAGGTGCAACTTTAAATCAAATGGCTTCTTTTTTTGAGCAATTAGATTGTTACGAAGCAATCAATTTAGATGGGGGCGGGAGCTCTTGTTTATTAGTGAACGGCAAAGAAACCATCAAGCCTTCGGATCCTACTGGACAAAGACCAGTACCAGCTATATTTTATGTGAAATAATTATGGTTTTGATTTCGGAACCAGCAATAAGTTTTTTTGTAAGGTTTGTTTTAAATGTCTTTTTACGACATCGCCCATCGTCTTCGCTTTATGGTAAGTAGAGGGCTCCTTAAAATGTGCGGTCAATTCTTTTTTTAGCTGTTCAATTTTTTCAGGCTGTGAAATTTTATCTTTGCTCATAATATCAAATAACTCTTTTACTTGATATTTAGCAAGTACCAATCTAAAAGTCATCATAGTTCTTTCCTCAGCTTGGTATTGCGCAATTGACTTTGTATCTAAATTATTAATGACCAAATCAACAAAGGCAATATTTTCTTTATAAAATTGGGGCAGGTATAAATTTTTTCGACCCTCATAGGATTGTTGGTCAAAGTCAATAGCTCTTATGCGGTATTGAAAATCCTCAATATCAGGAATAATATTTACTACATAGTTATAAGAACGCATATCCCCTAATAATTGCACAAAGCAGCGCTCATTAAATTTTACAAATTCCTTTGCCAATCTAATCACATTGGTATTAGGATCCTTTAAATAATCAGTTATAAAAACATCACCAGGAATGCCTGGAATATGTTCTTCAATTAAGGTTTCATTATGCGTGAAATAAGTAATTCTATTGGGAGATAATAAATGTTCAAGCTCTAAGCCGTATACCCTGCTTGCATCGGCTTGTTTAATATAATAGTGGTCATAGTTATCATTTAGCTTATTAATGATTCTAATTCTAAAGGGCTGACTGTTTCCAAAATAACAAAAATCAATTCTTGAAACATCTAAATGATCAAGATAACTGATATCTCCTTCGGTTTTTAAAATGGCATATATACGAACTAAGCTTACACGTAAGTGTTCCCACTCCTTCATATCGAAAGATAATTTTTCCCAACTTGTATCCTTGCCTTGTTTGTTTTTTAATGGAACAGAGTAGGTGTATCTTTGTAGGTCCTTATAGCTTACGGGTAGTTTTACCTCGCGTCCATAGCGCACTAAATAATTACGGAGTTGTGCATTGATAGGAAATATGGGCTTTTTTCTAGATGGCTTTTCGGACTCGTTCGTCTTTATAATATTTTCAAAAAAATTATTCAATGATTTGAGTTATATTTTATTTACCCAACTTTTTTATGCGCATATTTTTAAATCGCACTACATCGCCATGTCCTAAAAATCCAATATGACCAGTGGTGTTTTTTAAACCAGGGTGTTCGTTATGATCAACGGTGCCATTTTTAGTAGCCTCTTTTAAATCAGCTTCTGTAATTACAGTGCCATTTAAGGTGACTTTAATTTTTGAACCCTGTATCATAATTTCTTCTTGATTCCATTCGCCAGTCGGCTTTAAAAAACCTCTTTTTGCAGGTAAAACTCCATAAACCGATCCATGGTATTGGTAGGGTTTTAAATTAGCATAGATGGGGTGTTCACTATCTAATACTTGTATTTCCATACCTACATAAGCTGCATCACCTTCTAAGGGTGCACGAATGCCAATACCGTTATTAGCACCAGGTGTCAACTGAAACTCAAATCGATAAATAAAATCGCTGAACTCCTCCTTGGTGTATAAATTTCCGCCACCTTTTGCTTCAGGATTTACCTCAATCACGCCATTTTTTAATAAGTAACCTGCCTTATTTCCTACCCAATTGTCAAAATTAGTTCCGTCAAATAATTGTACAAAGCCTTCTTGCTTTTCTGATTCAGTTAATTGGGTAATTGTACTTGATTCATTTGGAAGCTCTCTTAAGTAGATATTTCGATAAGCTACATAAGTACCATGTGCTTGTAATTCAATTTGCTCCTTGATAAAAAGGGGTAGTTTGCGATCCCAATAATTTTCAAGTGAGATATTATCGGTTACCAAAATACCATTTAAATATACAGTCACCTTATCGCCCCTCATAATAATATGAAAAGTATTCCATTCACCTATTTTGTTATCAGCCACCAATAACGGCTTGCTTATATTTTTTTGATTATTGTACAATCCGCCTGAACCAACTTGTGCACCTACTTCGCGTCTGCTTGTATCCCAAATTTGCACCTGTGGTGTGCCTCTTAAATAAATACCAGCATCTCCTTTTTCAGTTATTTTCCAATCTACATACATTTCCATATCACCGTATTTCTTCTCCGTACATAAATTATCACCATGTCCAGTAAATACCAATAAGCCATCTTTGATGATCCAATCTTTTTGAATGGATTCATTTACTTTTTGTTGCGCAGTTGCTAATTCAGCTTCACTCATTTTACCTCTTGCAATTGGATTTGAAACTAGCCCCTTCCATCCTGTTAAATCCTTTCCATTAAACAAAGAAACAAATCCGTAATCATAAGGCATTTTTTTGAGGTGTGCTTTAAGCTTAGGTACCAATAGCGCGCTATCCTCACCACTGATGAGTGGTAGGGCTTGTTCAAGTGCTTGACGAACTATGGGTCCGCTAATTGTATGATTTGCTAATGCTAATCTTGTAACAATTAATGCCGCTTCCTTTTGTACACCCGTTTCCGCCAAAAATTGGCTAACAAATACCAAAGCGCCCAAACTAGGTATTTTTGCAGCCTGTATTAATAAGCTTTTCTTTTGAAAATCATTTCCATTCACTTTTAACTTATCCATTTGATCTTGGAGCTGTAACAATTGTTGTGCTGTATTTTGTTGTACTTGTTTTGTAGTTGCAACCTTAGGTATAGATGGTAAGCTTTGTAATTTTGCAGTTACTAAAGATTCTGCACTCAATAAACCGATTTGTGCATTGATCAATGTAGTCGCATAATCCGTACTTGCGTTGTTTAATTGTTTTTTAAGCAATTGAACCGTTTTTACTTTTTTTGCATTTTCCAATGAAACAATGTTTACATATGCGTTTAAGGCATAAGTGGCTTTTAATTTTAAGGAGTCGTCATCCAACATTTTAAAAAGCACTTCCCACTCAGCACTTTTCCAAGTACCCATCGTTGTTAATGCATCTGCTACTTCGCTCGCATGATGATAAGGAAACACTTTCAGTATTTGATTTACATTTTTTTCTTCCTTTTGAGCTTGAACACTCATGGAAATAAATAATGTCAGTGGGATTAAATAAATATATTTTTTCATAAAAAGTTATTCTAAGGTTTTTCTAAATCTGTGAATTCATGTTACGCATATGTTTCATGAATCAAGATTAATTAAATACTCCAAGGACCACGCATTGGCGGGTTAATTAAAAAATTAGCTTCTGTGTCATTTAAAAATTCTTGGGTATCTGGATCAAAATGTAAAGTTCTACCTAATTGTAAAGCAATCTTACCCATATTAATCATGGTACATGACCTAAATCCGTTGGACTCATTTAAAGCAAACGGGGTTCGATATTTTACTGCGTCCAGAAAATTTGTTACCTGTGGTGCAGGATCTGGCATCATTGCAATTTTCTCTTTTAAATTAGGAATGTCAGATTTAAATCCGGCAAACAATTTTCCTTTTGGTCCTTCGATATATGCAGCATTAGGATCGGTTGCTTCTCCATCTAAAATAATTTTACACCCATCCGCATAAGTATAGGTAATTTTTCGGAAGGTACCACATGCATCCGGGTGCTGTTGTTCTGCATCTACTTCCACCTTAATAGGACTGGTTTCATCCTTGCCTAAGAAATATTGAATAGGGTCCAGATAGTGTTGCCCCATATCACCCAAACCCCCGCCATCATAATCCCAGTAACCTCTAAAAGTGCCATGAACACGGTGTGCATTGTAGGGCTTATAAGGCGCTGGACCCAACCACCTGTCATAATCTAATTCTGCTGGGATGGCTTGTACTTCTAGTTTTGTTTTACCAATCCAATAAAATTTCCAATCAAATCCAGTTGTCTTACTTACGGTTACAGTTAATGGCCATCCTAATAATCCAGATTCCACTAATTTTTTTATTGGCTTCACCGTCGTGTTCATCCCATAAAACTTTTCTTCAAATCGGAACCAAGTATTTAAACGAAACATTCTTTTGTATTCCTTTACCGCTTCTACTACTTTTTTCCCTTCACCAATTGTTCGCGTCATTGGTTTTTCACACCAAATATCTTTTCCTGCTTTTGCAGCATCTACCGCCATGATTCCATGCCAATGGGGCGGGGTTGCAATATGTACAATGTCTACTTCAGGAAGTGCAATCAATTCTTGGTGATTATGAAATGTTTTCACGCCACCCCCAATTAATTTTTCAGCACTTAGCAAGTGTTTTTTATCAACATCGCAAATCGCTACTACTCTTGTTCCAGCATAACCAATATGTCCACGGCCCATACCGCCTAAGCCAATGATACCTTTAGTAAGTTGATCACTAGGGGCTATGAATCCCTTGCCTAATACATGTCTTGGCACAATTGAAAATCCTGCAATAATGGTAGCGGTATTTTTTAAAAATTTCCTTCTGGTATTTTTTTCAATTTTCATTTGAATATTTTTTAGACAAAAAATTAGTTTATAAATAAAATTATCCCTTAACCCAATTTGAACACTTTCACATTTCTAAAATAAATAGGTGCGCCTGCATGCTTTCCCTGTAATCCAATATGACCACGAAGCCCAAGTGTTGACATTGGATTTTTTAACCAAGAAGGTACACTGCTTCCATCTGGATTTACTTTACTAGAGGTGAAATCATCCATATTACATTCATTGACTAAAGTGCCATTTAAAACAATTGAAATCATTTTCCCTTTACAAGTAATCGTGAAGTGATTCCATTCTCCTGCAGGCTTTAATGACTTGTTGGTCGCAGGTTTCCGTCCAAAAATAGCGGCACATTGCCAAGTGGGTGCAGCCTTGCTCCATTGCTTTGAATAATCATCTGCAATTTGTATTTCAACAGAATTGGGAATCCATTCTACAATATCTGTTGCGTGAACAATAACACCACTATTGGTGCCATCCGCATTTTGAAAATCTAAATCCAAGATAAAATCATCGTATTCGTCAAAACTCCAAATAGCATCATCCTTACTTGCAGTAATCACCCCACTTGAATCCTTCCAAATTGATTTATCATAAATTGCCTTTGATAAATTAGTACCGAATAAATTTTTCCATCCTTTGCCCATGGGCTGCCCTTGAACAACGATAGGTGTATTTTGTGCGCTTGCATGGAAGGCTATTGTGATGAATAAGAAGAATAAAATAAATTGAATTTTTTTCATGAGATTGGTTTGATAATTTTTACCTTTTGTCGCTAATTATTCCTTTTCACCTAGTTATTTTATTAAGCGAGATCAAATTGCTTTTAAAGGCGGGTATGCAAATATTTGCTTCTCTAAATTTATTGTTTTTTGCTTAAATTTCGGGTATCTATTGGCTATAATATAGCTAGTACGACTAATTATTTTCATTACGAATGGCCATCCCCTTTCTTGCCATATTTTGAACACCATTGTCAATCGTAAGTGTGCCATTTACCCATACGAATTTCATGCCTTTACTATATTGGTGTGGTTGGTTATATTCAGAGGCATCTGAAATTTCGTTTTCATCAAAAATGCAGATGTCCGCAAAATACCCCTCCTTGATTAATCCTCTATTTTTTAAATTAAATTTTTGTGCAGGTAGGCTAGTCATACGTCTTATGGCTTCTTCTAAACTAATGACGCCTAAGGTTTTAACGTATCTTCCGAGTACCCTTGCGTTGGTTCCATAAGCACGTGGATGCGGCATTCCGGAACCATAATTAACAATACCAGCATCACTTGCAAACATATTAAATGGGTACTTCATGATTGTTTTTACATCTTCCTCGCTCATGCCGTGATAGATCATTTGTGCACCCCCTTTTTCAATCATTTGAATGATTGTTTCCGCTTCTTGTTTGGCATTATTTTTATTTCCCCTTAAAATATTTATTTCTTCAATACTTTTTCCATTATAAGTTGAATCAGTGCTATAATTTGCAACAACCGCATAACTAAAATGTTTTAATCCTCTTTTTTTGATGATGCCCATACTGTGTGCTGCTACTTTTTTTCTGATACTCGGATTTTTTAATCTTGACATGATTGAATCCTGTCCATCTGCTAATACCCAATCAGGAAGTAATACACTAAGCTGTGTACTGCTTGCTGTATAAGGGTATTGATCAATCGTAACATCAATACCTTCCTTTCTTGCATTTACAATTAATGGAATTGTTTCCTTGCTTCTCCCCCAATTATTTTGACCGCTTACTTTAAAATGTGAAATTTCAACCGGAATATTTGCTTCACGACCAATATTAATTGCCTCATTAATTGCATCTACTACTTTATCTTCTTCATACCTAATATGTGATGCATACACACCACCATTATTGGATACTACTTTAGCTAGCCGAACAATTTCAGAAGTAGGCGCATAAGTACCAGGGATATAAATTAAACCCGTGGACATACCAGTGGCGCCATCTTTCATTGCTTGCTGCGCTAATTGTTCCATCTGCATTAATTCTTGTTCCGTAGCATTCCGATTCGCCGTGCCCATGACTTGTTTACGAATGGTATTGTGTCCAATGAGAGATGCAATATTTATAGCAACGCCAACCGAATCAATACTATTAAAATATTTTTTTAAGTCCTCCATTGACCCCCCACAATTTCCAGTAATTACGGTGGTTACCCCATCATAAATAAAATTAGAAGCCAATGGGTTTCTGATTGCTGCATTTTCAATATGCCCATGAACATCAATAAAACCTGGTGAAATAATGAATCCTTTTGCATCAATTTCTCGCGTTCCTTTCCAACTTTGTAAATTTCCAATGGCTACAATTTTATCTTTTGTAATCGCCACATCCTTATACTGCCATTGATTTCCCATGCCATCTATTAATTTACCATTTCGGATGATGTAATCTGCAGTTTGCCCATGACTATTTAAAATATATAAAAAAGTTAAAGCGATAGTTATGATTTTTTTCATTGTAACATTTGTTTATTGTAAGATGTATACTTGATTAATAAAGCTAATTTATATTTTATACTCGTTAAGATAATTTTAACAATTTACCATTTATGACCCCTATAAATTTATGAATAATTACTTTACCAGTTCGATGATGGATAAAATATTAGCCCCCTTTTTTTGGAAAAAAGACGAAGATTATTTAGCTTGAGAGTACTTAAACCAAATCACTAAAACCATTTTACTTATGAGTCAACCTATTAATGCAAATCGTCTCTTTTATGCGAGTTGCTTTGCACTTATTACGACCGCTTTTTCATTCAGTATCCGCGCTGGTATTTTAACGCAGTTGGGTACAGAAATGAATTTAGACACCGTACAATTGGGAACCATTAATTCCATGTGGTTTCTTGGATTCCCGATTTCTATGATCTTAGGCGGAATTTTTTATTCTTACATTGGTCCAAAATTAATTATGCAGATAGCATTGGTTGCACATGCTGTTGGTATTTTAATGACTATTTATGCAGTTGATTACAACACACTATTAATCTCAACCCTATTGATAGGCTTGGGTAATGGATGTACGGAAGCAGCTTGTAATCCAATGATTGCCGATTCCTATTCTGGTATTGAAATGAACAGCAAATTGAATCGTTTCCATATGTGGTTCCCTGGTGGAATTGTATTGGGCGCCTT
>JBIIRW010000076.1:0-8146 GCA_044341385.1 Sediminibacterium sp.
GTAATAATACCAATCAACGCCATAATACCAAAAGCAATAATGGCCACTGTAATACCCGTGCGTAGTTTATTACTTTTTACAGTGCGCCAAGCTAAAATAAAGGAATCCTGAAGCGTCATGCTAATTTTAATTATTGAACAATAAAGGTAGGACAGAATTAGGCAATGATACCCCTACAATTTGAAGAGCGGTTAAAAGTAGAGATAATTGAACAGTAAATTAGGGAAAACGCCAAGGACCAGAATCAAAATGGCAATGATAGCCAACTTGTAGGTATAGCTTTTGTCTAATTCGCCAATCGCAGGGGTTCCTGGCACAAAATACATGGCTTGAATCAATTTGAAATAATAATAAACACTGATACTAGCAAAAATCATCGCCACCACCACCAACCATATTCCTGCACCGGCTATTAAAACTGCATTGATCATATAATATTTCGCAAAAAATCCGCCCGTAATTGGGATACCTGCTAAAGAACATAAAAACACAGTCGTTAAAAAGGCTAATACTGGATGCGTCTTAGCCAAACCGTGAAAAGCTTCAAAACTATTTTCTTTCATTTTGATTAACACTGCAAAAATACCAATGCTGGCTAATGAATAAACAACCATATATAATAGGATGCCTTCATTGGCAAAACTAGAAGTGCCATACAATGCAAATAACATGAAACCTGCTTGTGCGATACTAGAATAAGTCAACATTCTTTTTACGCTTCTTTGAAAAACAGCAGTCACATTTCCCACCATCAAAGTACTAACAATAACTAATGGCAATATAATGCTCCAGGTTTTTTCAAATGGCTTATATTGAACTAAGTATATATTGATGAAAGCGATAAAACCAGCCGACTTGGCAATGGTTGCCATGAAGGAAGTAAATACGGTTGGCGCACCATCATATACATCTGGCGTCCAAAAATGAAATGGCGCTGCAGAAACTTTAAAATTCATTGCAGCAAAAATTAAAATAAGTCCCGCCGAATACATAAACTGCTCATTAAGTATACTAGGATCTGGTGGGATTAAATTAAAGCTACCAGTGGCGCCATAAATAAAAGTGATGCCTAGTAATAGGATGCCAGTTGAAAAAGAGCCCATTAAAAAGTATTTAATCGCCGCCTCATTACTGAACAAACTTTTTTTATCTGAGCCAGTTAAAATATATAATGGGATGGATAAAATTTCAATCCCAATAAACAACATGAGTAAATTATTAAAAGAAGTTAAAATACTTGCACCACAAAGTATAAAAAAGAATAAGGCATAAAAATCAGCCGCATGATTTCCGATTTTTGAAATCTCTTCCCCATTGATCCAAATATAAATAAAGGTTAAACAATAAAATAAGGTATTGGTATACAAACCAAATCTTGTAAACGACAACATATTATTGGTATCTACTTCCGCTACAAACCAACCATTCAATTGCGCCAGATTAGCTAAAATCAAAAAAATCAAACCAAATAAAGCAATGTTTTTTTGCTTATTTTCTCCCTTGATACTCCAGGAAGCAAACATCATTACAACACCTAAAAAAGCAGAAACTATAATTGCATTCATTATTAATGTGTTTAATTTATTTAACGATTATTTGTTGTACACTATCAGCCGTTAAATCGAATAACGGCTGTGGAAATACACCTGTAACAAAAACAATAATCAATAAAACGATTAATACAATTTGTGCAGGTTTATTGATCGTTTGCATTTGATTGATCTGTGTACTTACTTCTCCGTAGGCGACCTTTTGAACCATATTTAAGGTATAGATTGCTGCCAATATGATACTTACGCCTGCAGCAGCACCTACCCAAACATTATATTGGAACAAACTATTAAACATTAAAAATTCACCTACAAAAGCATTGGTTAATGGTAGTGCGATATTGGCTAAAGAAAAACCAACCAATAAAATAGCCAGTGTGGGTTGTTTTTTTGCTAGCCCGCCCATTTGTTGCATGGATCTAGTACCCGTTTGTTGTTCAATGATATCTGCGACAATCCATAATCCCAGAACATTAATGCCATGTGAAAATAATTGAAACATTGCCCCTTGTATACCAATTTGATGATGTGAAAATATAGCCGCATTCATTAAACCAATATGTGCAATAGAAGAATAAGCAATTAAACGTTTAATGTCATCTTGACGAATCGCAATAAAAGAAGCATATAAAATACCGATCACCGATAACATAACCACCATATTAATATGTGCAACAAATGCCGATGGAAACAAAGGCAACAACCATCTAAGAATTCCATACAAACCCATTTTAACCATCACCGCACTCATGACCATTGTGACGGCAGTTGGTGCTTGCTCGTAGGCATCAGGCTGCCAAGTATGTAAAGGAAAGATGGGCATTTTGATGGCAAAAGCAATAAAAAATAATGCAAATGCAGTGACTTGCTGACCACCCGTGAAGTTGGCCTTTGCAAAGGATTGTATCAAAAAGCTTTGATCACTGGTATGCATATAAACATATACAATACCGATAAGCATCATCAAGGAACCCAAAAATGTATAAATGAAAAATTTAAAGGTAACAGCAATCCTTTTTTCACCACCCCAGATAGAACTTAAAAAATAAACTGGGATTAAAGCTAATTCCCAAAAAAAGTAAAATAATAAGGCATCCCCTGATAAAAACACACCCATCAACCCGCATTGTGTAAAAAGTAATAAGGAAAGAAAAATATTTTTTTGTTTGGGCTGATTTTGTGAAGTCGCAATAATAATTGCCGGAAAACTAATTGCAGTTAATAATACTAAAATTTTTGCTAAGCCATCTGCATGTAAAAAAAACTGCGCATGCAACACTGGAATCCATGGTGCATTAAAATCAACGGCCCCGTTACCTGCTATTACTATTGCGGCCACCAAAGTACCCAATGTAGAAACAATCGCTATCGTATTTGCCGATTTATCATTTTTAATAAAAAGTAATAATAAGGCGGTAACAAAAGGTATTAATATAAATGATAGTAACATATAGCTTATTAAAATAATTATTTAATCGAATTGTGAAATAAACGCAATAGTAAAGTGTCATTAAACCAAAGTAAAAACAATAATACAATTGCTAAAACCATAAATAAAATATAATACCCTACTTGTCCATTTTGTATCAATCTTAATTGTCTTGCACTATACTGTACTAATTTTCCTGTACCATTAACTGCACCATCAATCACTTGTTTTTCAATACTGTTTTTCAAAAATCCAGCAAAACGATTTAGGGGATTTACAATTGCTGTATTGTATAATTCATCAATATGCCATTTATTAAAGAAAAATTTGCCAATGAAACTAGTAGGCGCTTCGTCTGTTTTCTTTTTGTATATAATCACAGCCAACACTAATGCAATCACAGCAATCGTCACCGATACTGACATTAATAGCCACTCCGTTGCATGTGATAAACCAATTTCAGTAGGTTCACCAACAATGGAACTTAACTGATGTGACAACCAGTGATGTCCGCCCATTAATTCAGGAATACCAATTGCGCCTGCAATTGCACTAGCCACTGCTAATAAGATTAATGGCAAAGTCATCGCCATCGGTGATTCATGTAAATGGGCTTCTTGATTGGGCGTTCCTCTGAATTTACCTAAAAAAGTAGTGGCATATAATCGGAACATATAAAAAGCAGTCATCGCTGCACCAATCACCCCTAATATCCAATACACCGGACTTTTTGCAAAGGCAGCTGCAAGTATTTCATCTTTTGAAAAGAAGCCACTAAATGGAGGTACCCCTGCAATCACGATACATCCTATTAAGAAAGTAATATGGGTGATGGGCAATTTTGATTTTAATCCACCCATCTTACGAATATCTTGTTCGTGATGCATTGCATGAATCACCGAGCCCGCACCTAAGAATAACAAAGCTTTAAAAAATGCATGTGTAATTACATGAAATACCGCGCCAGAATAAGCACCCACACCTAATCCTAAAAACATATACCCCAATTGACTTACTGTTGAATAAGCCAATACTTTTTTGATATCATTTTGTTTGATTGCAATAGTCGCTGCTAATAATGCAGTACTAATACCAATGATGGCAATGACAGTTTGTGTAATTTCACTATGGCTAAATAAAATATTACTACGTGTAATCATATAGATACCCGCTGTAACCATGGTTGCAGCATGTATTAATGCTGAAACTGGTGTTGGACCCGCCATCGCATCGGGAAGCCAAGTGAATAATGGAATTTGTGCACTCTTACCCATTGCACCTACAAATAATAATAACGTGATACCTGTGATATCTGCACTAGATAATTTAGCCAAACTTTCTGCAGTGAGAACCTCACTATAGCTTACCGAACCCAACTTGAAAATGATCCAAAATATGGCTAATAAAAAACCCAGGTCGCCAATGCGATTCATAATAAAAGCTTTCTTAGCCGCATAATTAAAATCCCCATTCGTAAACCAATAGCCAATTAATAAATAGGAACATAAACCAACGCCTTCCCATCCAATAAACATAATAACATAGTTATCTCCTAGTACTAGAAGCAACATAGAGAAAATAAATAAATTCAAATAAGCAAAATACCTTGCATAATGCGCTGAGGATTCCTCCTTCATGTAAGCAGTAGAATATAAATGTATCAATGATCCCACACCGGTGATGACCAATAGAAAAAGACTAGATAAGGCATCTACTTTAAAATCAAAGGGTATTTTAACGGTTGCCGTATTGATGAAATCAAAATAATGAACACTTGTAGCACCGTGTTCTTGTACATATAAAAAAGCAAAGATGCTTGCAATGAATGAAGCAACGATATATCCTGTTGCCTTATATGCAATTACCTTTTTACTCCAATAGTTACGCCCCAACCCATTGAATAAAAATCCAGCAAGTGGCCATAATATGATAAACCCTACCAACACTTTCATTATTCCCATTGCATTAATTTTTTAATCTATTTAAAAAATTGATATCTACTGAATGTGTATTGCGATACATCATTACAATAATTGCCAATCCTACACTTACCTCAGCAGCCGCAACTACCATAATAAAAAATACAAATATTTGCGCATCAATACCTGTCGTTGAAGTTGCATTTTGAACCAACGCATATCCATGAAACATTTTAGAAAAGGCAACCAATAACAAGTTTACTGCATTCAACATAAGCTCAATGCACATAAAAACCACAATGGCATTGCGACGTGTTAATACCCCTGTTACGCCGATGCTAAAAAGCGCTAAACACAAATAGATATAATATTGTATAGGCATACCGAATAAATTTATTTTTTTCCAATAATTACTGCACCCACCATGGCACTTAAAAACAAAACACTACTTATTTCAAATGGAACGACATACTCATTGAATAACGCTTTTCCTAAGGGATGAATAAGCCCAATCACCCCATCCTTCATAAGTAAATTTCTTCCCTGCATTTGTGCAGTTTGTTTTACTAAAGCCACCAACAAAGTTAAAAAGCTACCCCCTGCAACCACGCCTAATAATTTTACTAAAAATTGCTTTTGCGGTTCGCTGTCTTTTTTTACATTGATCAACATGATCACAAATAAAAACAACACCATGATGGCCCCTGCATATACGATAATATTAACGATGGCTAAAAATTGCGCATTTAATAAAATGTAATGACCCGAGATCGCAAAAAATACCAATATTAACCAAAGCACACTGTGAATTGGGTTTTTACTAACC
Organism: Sediminibacterium sp.; assembly: GCA_044341385.1. Classification (GTDB taxonomy): domain Bacteria; phylum Bacteroidota; class Bacteroidia; order Chitinophagales; family Chitinophagaceae; genus Sediminibacterium. The sequence goes on from JBIIRW010000076.1 coordinate 5,725, forward strand.
AGCACCATAATAGCGCTCCCTATAGCAAAAGCGGATAATGCAAAAAATAAAACTTGAATGATACTCATAATTATTTATGCTTGTACTCCTTTCGCCTTCGCATAATCGGCTGCGTTGGTCAATGGATTTGGAATTAATAAATCATTTTTGTCATAGATAAAACCTTTGCGTGTGTAATTCGCTGGTGCAAAAGTTTCACTTAAATAAATAGCGTCTTTAGGGCAAGCTTCTTCACATAGTCCACAAAAAATACAACGCAACATGTTTATTTCATATTTAGCAGCGTACTTTTCTTCCCTATATATATTTTCTTCCCCAGCCATTCTCTCTGCTGCTTCCATTGTAATTGCTTCCGCAGGACAAGCTACTGCACATAAACCACAAGCTGTACATCTTTCACGACCCTCCTCATCTCTATTTAAAACGTGTAACCCTCTAAACACCGGACTAAATTCCCTTTTTTGTTCAGGATATCTGATGGTGGGTTGTTTTTTGAACATATGACTAAATGTAATCATCATGCCCTTTATAATATTAATCAAGTACAAGCGCTCCCAAAAAGTCATGGGTTGTCTTTGAACGGCTAGTGCTTTGTTTGTTAATGTTTGCATGTTAAATATTCGTACAGTTTTTTAAATTAAAGTTTCGCTAATATCAAAGCCCCGGTTAATAACATATTAAATAAGGCCAATGGGATCATCGTCTTCCAACCTAAATTCATTAATTGATCATACCTGAATCTTGGAATGGTCCAACGAATCCACATGAATAAAAATACAAAGAGTACTATTTTAATAAGTAAGGTACCCACACCAATCATCGCTGCAATATTTGGCGCAACTGTTGTCTCATCAAAAAATGGCAAATCATAACCGCCAAAATACATGGATGCCATAATTGCACTACTCATGATCATGTTTACATATTCAGCGAATAAATAAAAGCCTAATTTCATAGACGAATATTCCTGATGGTATCCAAAGTTTAATTCATTTTCAGCTTCAGGCAAATCAAATGGGGTACGATTACACTCGGCCATCGCACAAATAAAAAATATAATAAAACCCAAAGGTTGATATACCACATTCCACCAATTGCCTGCTGCTTGATCCGCCACAATTGTTTTTAAACTTAAACTGCCAGTAGTCATTAATAAAGCGATCAGCGCTAATCCCATCGCAATTTCATAACTGATCGCTTGCGAAGCCGCGCGTAATGCGGACATCAATGAAAATTTATTATTCGAAGCCCATCCGCCAATCATAATTCCATAAACGCCCATGCTTACTACTGCAAAAATGTATAAGATGCCAATATTTATATCGGCTACTTGTAATGCAATAGTACGTCCAAATAAATGTATATCTGTTCCCCAAGGAATTACTGCTGATGTCATCAAGCTTGCCGTCATTGCCAAACCTGGACCTAAAATGAACAACCACTTACTTGCGCTTGTTGGAATAATTTCCTCCTTCATGATTAATTTCAATCCATCTGCTAAAGGTTGTAACAAACCAAAAGGACCCGCCCTATTAGGACCTGGTCTGTCTTGTAATATAGCCGCAACTTTACGCTCACCAAAAGTGGTATATAAAGTAATTAATAAAGTCGTCAATACAATAATTACAATTAATATTAATTTTTCAATAACCAAAGCCCAATCGAATGAAAGAAGTGTCATACTATTTTAATTAGGCGTTTTTAATATTGTTGTTAAAAGTGGCTCCGTTGGATGGCCCTTCGTTTTCACCTAAGTGTACATTGGGTTGATTCACTTCACTCTCACTATGAATATCCATTAGCAAATGTGGTGACCTACCCTCGTTGATTGCTGCAAAAGTTTCTGTTGGTTTTGTGGTACCAATATTACCTGCATAATGCCCTTGTGCAATTACGGATTGCCTGCTTATTTCGCGTGGTCCTTCAATGACCCAATCCGTTGTCTGTTTTTTATCAAAACGACAAGTGTTACAAATCCATCCTGGCTTTCCTTCGGGGGTATCCTCAATTTCACCCCATTGATCCTTGCGTGCAGTGACTCTATACACTTCATCCCCTCTATTCCATAAAGTAACACGACCTGAACAACTTGGACAATCACGGTGCGCATCCATTGGTTTTAAAAACCATACCCTATTTTTAAATCGAAAAGTTTTATCTGTTAATGCACCTACTGGACATACATCAATCACATTACCAATAAATTCATTGTCCAAACTTTTTTCAATATGCGTAGCAATTTCTGCATGATCCCCTCTATCTAAAATACCATGTTCCCTTTTATTAGTTAATTGATCAGCAGTGAAAACACAACGGTAGCATAAAATGCAACGCGTCATGTGTAATTGAATATGTTTTCCTAAATCGTGTTTTTTGAAGGTGCGTCTTTGAAATTCATAGCGCGTTCCTGACTTGCCATGTT
>JBIIRW010000077.1:0-8123 GCA_044341385.1 Sediminibacterium sp.
TTTTATGATTTAGGGATTCTTCAAAATGTTCCTGCAGTATATACCTTGGATTTTAATAAAGTGACCCAACTCGAAGGCTTTGGAAAAAAGAGTATTGAAAATTTACAAGCTGCGATTGCTAATTCCAAAAATCAACCATTGTATCGACTTATCTATGGCTTGGGAATTCGTTTTGTCGGAGAAACAACGGCAAAAACGGTGGCCTCTCAAATTCAACATATTTTAGATTTAACCAATTTTACGGAAGAACAATTACAATCCTTTGAAGATGTTGGTGTAAAAGTGGCAAAAAGTATCTACGCGTACTTTAATGAGGAAAGTAATATTGCAATGATTCGAGAACTTGAATCCTTGGGTTTAAATATGATTCAAACCAATACAACTGCTGTTGACGGAAACTTAGCAGGATTAAATTTTTTATTTACAGGGACCCTCACGCAATTGAAACGCGCTGATGCTGAAGCCATGGTAGAAGCAAGAGGCGGACATATCCTAGGCGGCGTGAGTAGTAAATTAAATTACTTAGTCGTTGGCGAAGATGCTGGAAGCAAATTAGAGAAAGCCAAAAAAATAGCCTCGATAAAAATTATTACCGAGGCGGATTTTATAGACCTTATAAAAAATTAAATATTGCTGCAACATTTTAAATAATCCCTTTGGCGGCCAGGTACTCTGCAATTTGAATGGCATTGGTAGCGGCACCTTTACGCAAGTTGTCACTTACAATCCACATATTTAAAGTTTTCGCTTGTGTTTCATCTCTGCGCAAACGGCCAACAAATACATCATCCTTTTCGTGTGCCCATAAAGGCATTGGATAAAATTGATCGCCATCATTTTGTTGCACAACCACACCAGGCGCAGTGGCAAGTAATGAGATCAATTCATTTAAATCAAATTCATTTTCAAATTCCACATTTACGCTTTCACTATGCCCACCCATTACTGGAATACGAACGGTAGTCGCTGTTACTTTAATATTATCATCTTGCATTATCTTGCAAGTTTCTTTGACCATTTTCATTTCCTCTTTGGTATAGCCATTCTCTAAAAAAACATCAATCTGCGGAATAGCATTTAAATCAATCGTATACTTGTAAGCCATATCAGCGGCAGGCATTTGATTTCCTTTTCTTTCTTCCATTAATTGATCCACTGCTTTTTTTCCAGTACCTGTTACACTTTGATAAGTGCTTACCACCACTCTTTTAATTTTATATTTATCATGCAATGGCTGCAAAGCAACTACCATTTGAATGGTAGAGCAATTTGGATTCGCAATAATTAAATCGTTGGCTGTTAAAACAGATGCGTTTACTTCCGGCACCACTAATTTTTTTGTTGGATCCATTCTCCATGCAGATGAATTATCAATCACACGAATACCTGCTTCTGCAAACTTTGGCGCCCACTCTAGTGAGGTACTACCTCCTGCTGAAAATAAAGCAACGGCTGGTTTTGCAGCAATCCCTTCCTCCATGGTTACCACCTTATAAGGTTTACCCTTAAATACTATTTCCTTACCTGCTGAACGCGCTGATGCAATAGGAATTAATTCAGTTACTGGAAAATTTCGTTCCGCTAATACTTGCAACATTTTTGTTCCTACTAGCCCTGTGGCTCCTACAACTGCAACTTTCATTTTTTTATTTTTTTACGTTATTATTATCCTTGTCGAAAAACTCAAAGCACTTTTAAGCACTTTGAAATTATCAGGTTTTTCTTTTTCAAGTGTTCTGTTTTACAAAGACTTAGCAAAAGAAAAAAGCCTCCCATTTTATTGGAAGGCTTCTGAGTATATTTATTCGCATACTAACAATCAGCACCTTCCTATATTAGGGGTTTCTTAATTTGTTTTGTATGTTTATTTTTCATCATTGTACTACAAAATTAATTGGATGTATTGATTTTACCAAATTTATACTAGTTCAATATCAAAATTAACCAACTGAACGAACGATTGTATGCGCTCCTTAATATCAGCCTTGCTGATTTCAGTTAATCTTTGTGTACCAAATTTCTCTACGCAGAAGCTAGCCAATGCGCTACCTACGATAATTGCAGACTTCATGTTGTTAAAAGAAAAATCTTTGGTTTTAGCCAAATGTGCTACAAATCCACCTGCGAAAGTATCACCAGCACCGGTTGGATCAAAGACTTCTTCTAAAGGTAAAGCTGGAGCGAAAAACACTTCATTCCCATGGAATAACAATGCCCCGTGCTCTCCTTTTTTAATGATTAAGTATTTGGGACCCATGGCCATTATTTTTTTAGCCGCTTTAACCAAACTATATTCTCCACTTAATTGACGCGCTTCACTATCATTCACCATTAATACATCCACCAAACTGATTGTATGTAATAAATCATCCATCATAATTTCCATCCAAAAGTTCATAGTGTCCATTACAATTAACTTAGGACGTTTTTTCATTTGTTTGATCACACTACTTTGAACACCTGGCACTAAATTTCCCAACATTAATATTTCACAATCCTGATAACTATCCGGAACCACAGGCTCAAAATTTTCTAACACATTTAATTGTGTTTCGATCGTATCACGGCTATTCATATCTAAATGATACTTACCGCTCCAAAAAAATGTTTTTTCGTCTTTTTTAATTTGCACCCCTTCCAAAATAACGCCTCTATTTGCTAAGGCATCTAACTCGGATTGCGGAAAATCGCCACCCACTACTGAAATTTGCTTTACAGTGGTAAAATTGGAAGCGCACCAAGCAATGTAAGTTGCTGCTCCGCCAATGATTTTATCACTTTTCCCAAAGGGTGTTTCAATGGCATCAAAGGCCATGGATCCTACTACAACTAATGACATGTGTATTGTTTTATTTTCAGCTGCGAAACTACGATTTTTACTGTTAAGTAAATTGCGTTAGTCCAAAAGGGCCAAGCCAATTTGTAATCACTTGATAATCAAAAAACTAACAAAAATGGGGTTATATTTTAAAAAGATGCCTAATTTAAAGAATTAAATCTATAATTTTGTACTAACAAATTGATCAAAAAATTAGAAAATGGCTAGAATTAAGACAGAAAAAAACGGATCTAGAAAAGATGTCATAGTACGTAAAGCTGCCACCCTATTTAGAGAAAAAGGATATAAAGCTGCAAGCATGCGTGATTTAGCAGAGGCGGTTGGTGTAGAAGCGGCGAGTTTATACAATCACATAAAATCGAAGAGCGAGTTATTACACGAATTGGTATTCAGTGTAGCGAATAAATTTGTGTTGAAAATGGATGAAATAGAATCTGAAAACATTTCCTCCCTTGAAAAAATGGAAAAATTGCTACGTTTCCATATTACTGAAATGATCCATAATTATGAGGAGGTTTATGTTAGTGATAGGGAGTGGAAACACTTATCTGATCCTTATTTGTCCAATTATCAAAATCAACGAAGAGTATACCGCAAAAGGATTGCAGCCATTATTGAAGAAGGAATGAGAAACAAAGAAATCAAAACTATTGATGCGCCAACGGTGGTATTAATTTTTTTACACGCTGTGAGTGGTATTGAAAGCTGGCATCGTTCGACCAAAAAAATTACCGCGATCGAATTGGAACAAAATATGGTGACCATTTTAATTGATGGTTTAAAACTAATCAAATAAAACAGCGCAAAAGGTTTCATTTAATAAAAAGCAACCCCAACTAGGATTGTCTTAACTTTGCGTCAAATACATTCCTGTGTCTGAAAGAAATAATTTTATTGATTACATCCGCATATTTTGTCATAGTGGACATGGTGGTGCAGGTGCGCGACATTTAATGCGCAATAAACTAACTGCTAAAGGCGGGCCTGATGGCGGCGATGGTGGTCGTGGAGGTCATATCATTTTAAAAGGGAATGCCCAATTATGGACCTTATTACATTTACGTTATTTTAAAAATGTCATCGCAGAGGATGGCGAAGGCGGAAGTAAAAATAATTGTACCGGTAAGGATGGAAAGGATATTATCATTGAAGTACCACTGGGCACAATCGCAAGAGACGAAGAAACAGGTAAAGTGGAGGCGGAAATATTAACAGATGGCCAAGAAATAATATTGGCCAAAGGGGGACGTGGTGGTTTAGGCAACTCTAATTTTGCAACACCCACCAATCAAGTTCCAGAACATGCGCAACCAGGAGAAGATGGTATTGAAGGTTGGAAACAAATTGAATTAAAAGTATTGGCTGATGTAGGTTTGGTTGGGTTTCCAAATGCAGGAAAATCAACACTGCTTTCAGTTATAACGGCTGCAAAACCTAAAATTGCCAATTACGCTTTCACCACATTAACGCCGCAATTAGGTATGGTGGCATATCGTGATAACCGCTCATTTTGTATTGCGGATTTACCAGGTATTATTGAAGGCGCAGCGGAAGGCAAAGGTTTGGGCCATCGCTTTTTAAGACATATCGAACGAAACGCAGTTTTACTTTTTATTATTCCTTCCGACAGTAATGACCATAAAAAAGAATTTGAAATTCTTAAAAATGAATTAGCAGAATTCAATCCAGAACTTTTACAAAAAGAATTTATCATTGCCATTAGCAAGTCGGATTTATTAGACCAAGAATTAACGGACGCCATCACCAAAGAACTTCCAAAAAATATCCCACACATATTTATTTCCTCTGCTACGCAAAAGAATTTAGTAGAGTTGAAAGATTTACTTTGGAAGGCATTGAATAAGCCCATTTAAAATAAAACTAATTCCGCATTCAAAATATTACATCCAAAAAAAGCCTCCCGATGCATCGGGAGGCTTTTTAATAAAATCATAAGAGAATGATTATTGCCAATTTATTTTTCAATGAAAAATTGGTAATAATTATTAATTAGACGCAGCTTTCGTTGCCTTACTTCTGTTGTTTTCGTCTAAGATAGATTTACGCATACGAACTGATTTAGGTGTTACTTCAATACACTCATCAAATTGAATGTATTCCATACACTCTTCTAAAGTATATTGTACTTTAGGGGTAATTCTTACGCTATCATCAGATCCACTCGCACGGTGATTGGTTAATTTTTTCATCTCCACCGCGTTGATATTTAAATCACCTGGCTTAATGTGCTCCGCCAATACTTGACCTGCATAAATTTCCTCACCTGGTTCTATAAAGAAACGGCCTCTGTCTTGTAATTTATCAATAGAGTAAGCGGTAGTTAATCCAGCAAATTTTGCTACCAATACTCCATTGCTTCTTCCAGGAATAGGTCCTTTCCAAAGCTTGTATTCATTAAAGCGATGCGCCATTACAGCTTCGCCTGCAGTTTGCGTAAGCATTTGTGATCTAAGTCCAATTAATCCTCTTGAAGGAATATCAAACTCTAAATGTTGCATCGTTCCTTTCGATTCCATGATCAACATTTCGCCTTTCTTTTGGGTAACTAAGTCAATTACTTTACCACTAAAATCAGCAGGTACATCCACTACTAATATCTCAAACGGCTCATGTTTTTTACCATCTATTTCTTTAACCAATACTTGTGGATTGCCGACTGTTAACTCATATCCCTCACGACGCATGGTTTCCACCAATACCCCTAAATGCAAGATACCACGACCAAATACCAAGAAACTATCGGCACTATCTGTTTCTTCCACACGTAAAGCCAAATTCTTTTCTGTCTCTTTCATTAAACGATCACGGATGTGACGAGAAGTTACAAACTTACCTTCCTTACCAAAGAAAGGTGAGTTGTTAATACTAAAGGTCATACTCATCGTAGGCTCGTCTACACTAATGATTGGTAATGCTTCTGGATTTTCAGGATCAGCAATGGTATCACCAATACTAAAATCTTCTAAACCTACCACAGCACATAAGTCACCAGAAACAACTTCTGTCACCTTACGCTTACCCATTCCTTCAAATACGTATAATTCTTTTACTTTATTTTTCTTTAAGCTGCCATCCGCTTTTACCAATACAATATTTTGACCTTCTTTAATGGTGCCTCTTTCAACTTTACCAATCGCAATACGACCTAAGAAAGAAGAATAATCCAATGAAGTAATTTGCATTTGTGTATGTCCTTCCTTAACATCAGGTCCTGGTACATATTTCAAAATACCATCCATTAAAGGGAAGATATCTGTACAAGGGGTAAGGCTATCATTGAACCAACCATTTTTACCACTACCATAAAAAGTAGGGAAATTTAATTGGTCTTCTGTTGCATCTAAATTGAAAAACAATTCGAATACTGCATCATGCACTTCGTCAGGACGACAGTTTTCCTTGTCCACTTTATTAATAATTACAATTGGTTTTAAATTCAACTGTAATGCTTTTTGTAATACGAAACGCGTTTGCGGCATTGGGCCTTCAAAAGCATCTACTAACAAACAAACACCATCGGCCATTTTTAATACACGCTCCACCTCACCACCAAAGTCACTGTGACCTGGTGTGTCAATTACGTTAATTTTAACGTCCTTATAAGTTACTGAAGCATTTTTACTTAAGATAGTAATTCCTCTTTCACGTTCTAATTCATTGCTATCCATAATTAAGTCCCCAGTCTCCTGGTTATCTCTGAATACTTTTGTAGCGTGTAAAATTTTGTCCACCAAGGTAGTTTTACCATGATCAACGTGGGCGATAATAGCGATGTTTCTTATTTCCATGTACTGTTTTGAGGCTGCAAAGGTACAAGGTTTAAGGCTCCTAAAAAAACAAATGGAGAAAAATGGAGTAATAAGATTTACACCCTGATATATATTTTATATTTATTTAATATATAACCCAATAGCCAGCAAACCAACATTGCTGTAAAGGCGAATCCCATCGAACCCCAATAGGGCGCTAAATTGGCAAAGGTATTTTGATAAATCCAGGTATATAATGGGATGCCATTAGGCCCATGAATCAGATACAAGATAGCAATGAGTAACTGTGAAAAAAGATAAATCACCAATGGATTTTGTCCAAAAACAGTAAAAAAGCTGGAAAACTGTAATTGCCTTTGTAATTCGACACGATAGATGATGGTGGCAATAATGACCATATCAATACCCACCGTTAACATTACAAAGGAGCTTGTCCAAAGCTTTTTATTGATCGGGAATTGGTAATTCCACATAAAGGCTAAAAATATGAAACCAGCCCCCCACATAAATAATAGGGCTAAACCCTCATAGGTCTTTCCTTGTTCTTGGATAAACTTCCCCACACGATAGCCAATTAAAACATTCACTATGGAAGGAATCGTGCTTAACCAACCCTCCGGGTCAAACGCAAAACCTTCGCCATGGTATAAATGTGGTTCGCCCATTAACCAAGTATCTAATTTTAAACCCGCATTACCAAGTATACTATAGGGATCACCTACATTTCCAAACTTATAGGAAACATACCAATACAGTAATAATAATAAACCAGACAAAATCATCACCACACGCTCATGCATATAATAAGTAATCAAAGAAGCAAAGCCATAACAAAGTGCAATACGTTGTAAAACACCCATAATACGGGTATTGTCAATACTACCTGTGAAAGGAAACCAATACATTAAATAGCCAATTAAAAATAACAAGGCTGTACGTTTTCCAATTTTTAATAAAACAGTACTATTATTTAATTTAGCCCAAGTGGGCTCAATAAAACTTAATGAATTTCCAACGGCAAATAAAAAGGAAGGAAATACTAAATCAGTGGGCGTAAACCCATGCCAACTCGCATGTAAAAAAGGAGCAAACGTGAGCGAAGGATCACCAGGTGTATTTACAATGATCATTAAACAAATGGTCATTCCTCTAAAAACATCCAAAGATAAAAATCGTTGATTTGGCATAAGTTTCCGTTTGACAATTTAAGATACACAAAATTAAACTTGAATCGTATTCAAATTTAATTTCCACCCATCTTGGCTAAATTAATCAATTTTTCTCTTGTGCTTGCTTGAAACATAAGTATATACTGCAGGAATCACAAACAAGGTAAGTACCAATGAAAACATCAATCCACCAACAATAACGGTCCCAAGCGGTTTACGACTAGTGGCAGCAGCGCCAATACTAATTGCAATTGGTAGCGCCCCTAATGCGGTAGCCAAACTTGTCATTAATATAGGACGGAATCTTTGTGATGCAGCTACAAG
>JBIIRW010000078.1:0-8016 GCA_044341385.1 Sediminibacterium sp.
CCAAGTCCGCTAAATTACGTGCTTGCTTTTGTTGCTTATCAACATCTGGCTCCTTTAATAAGGTTTGATAAATGGGGTGATTACCATTTACAGTTAAATGAACCTCATCTGGCATCTGCGCATAAAACGCGGTCATTCCGCCACCGCCCATACCTGCCATATCTTTCATTCGACGCATAAACTCAGGACGTGTTGCAACAATCGGTGCCGCATTCTGACTCAATCCTTTCACCTCCACTGTTAAAGTAATTTCAGGTACTTGGAATTCAAATAATTTTTTTGCTTGTTCCACTTCCTCTTTTGACAATATTGAATCTACATTTTCTTGCTTATCAATTAAGTTGTCAACCACGTCCGCATCCACACGAACAAACTGAACCCCTTCCCATTTCATTTCCACATTATTAATGAAGGCAGCATCAACCATGGTTTCTAACTTAACCACTTTATATCCCTTCGCTACTGCAGCTTGAATAAAAGCATCTTGTTGCACAGGATTGGTCGTATATAATAACACTTGCTTACCGTCCTTGTTTTTTTGCGTTGCAGCTGTAGTTGTTTTATATTCATCCAGCGTATAAAAAGTACCTGCATTTGCAGCATCTTCCATGATTAAAAACTTATTCGCTTTATCTAAAAACTTATCGTCTGTAATCATACCATACTTCACAAACAAACCTAAGCTTTCCCACTTTTCTTCAAAAGACTTACGATCGCTATTAAATATTTCCTCTAATTTGTCTGCTACTTTTTTGGTAATGTGTGCATTGATTTTTTTCACATTTGGATCCCCTTGCAAATAGCTACGACTTACATTTAATGGAATGTCTGGACTATCAATAACCCCATGTAATAACATTAAAAATTCAGGAACAATATCCTTTACCTCATCAGTTACAAATACTTGGTTACAGTACAGCTGAATTTTATCCTTTTGTATTTCAAAACTTTGTTTGATTTTAGGGAAATACAAAACACCTGTTAAATTAAAAGGGTAATCCACATTTAAATGAATCCAAAACAAAGGTGTTTCTCCAAATGGATATAACTCCTTATAAAACTTCTCATAATCTTCCTTGGTTAAATCCGCAGGTTTACGCACCCAAATTGGATTAGTATTATTGATTGATTTTTCGATCTCTAATTCTTCTGCTTTACCTTCTTCCTTTGTCGCTTCTTTTTTCTCGGCATTGGCATCCGTGAAATAAATGGCTACAGGTAAAAATTTACAAAATCTTTCTAATATTGATTTCACACGATGCGGATCCAAAAATTCAGCACTTTCCTCATTAATATGCAAAACAATTTTTGTACCCCTTGCACTATAATCCACTTCATACAATTCATATTCGGTACTCCCATCACAACTCCAAAACACACCAGGGGTGTCCGTATGACTTTTACTATAAATATCTACTTTATCACTCACCATAAATGAGCTATAAAAACCCAAACCAAAATGACCAATAATACTGGTGTCCTTATATTTGGTAACAAACTCCTCGGCGCCACTAAATGCCACTTGGTTAATATACTTGTCTACTTCGGCACTTGACATACCAATACCATTATCAATAATGGATAAAGTTTTTTCCTTGGCATCTAAAACAACATCTACCCTCAAATCACCAATGGCCCCTTTTACTTCCCCTTTGCCACTTAAGGTTTTTAATTTTTGAGAGGCGTCCACAGCGTTACTCACTAACTCTCTTAAAAATATCTCGTGATCGCTATAAAGAAACTTCTTAATGATTGGAAAGATGTTCTCCGTCTGAACCCTTATTTGACCTTTTTGCATAATTATTACATTTAGTATAAGACTAGCAAAGAAAATACCAAAATACAAATGCTGACAGACTGTCCTTCAATAAGCCTATTGAGGTAAATTTTGCAGCCAAGCAGCCCCAGTACATCGCTTATTTTTTAACAAAATGTCACTTGTGTCACGAATCAATAACTGCTTTTCACTATTGTACACCGAGTAAATCCCAATCACCGATCCGTTACCTGTAGGAGTGGCAAAACCGGCAAAATCGGCATACCCGCTTGACCTTAAATAAATAGTTCCTCCTGTACAAAATTTTAAGGCCCTACTTGCCCCCGTTTTATTTTTATAATCCGCATAAGTTTGTCCGGTATCTGTTGCTGAAAATTCAACATTCATAATTTTAATTAATCTGCCTTGTAAAGAATCTCCTAAATTTTTAAATGCAACTTCGATTGGAATAATTTTATAATGATCAGAAAGCGTGGTAATATGTTTTTCAAACAAAGGCACCGGTATACCACCTGTGACTAAAGTGCCGTTGGAGGTATCCACCCCTGCTACCAATTGTTGCATTTTTCGGTAGTCCGTTAAAAATAAATTTTGAATACGCACCCGTAAGAAAGCTCCCACTGGATAATTTTGGTATAAATTGGTTCCATCCAACAACAAAACAATCCCCCCAGTGCTGTCTTGAATAATGATTGACTTGTAAATATTATCATGCTCGTCATTACCCACCACCACCCCTTCAATCATCCATGATTTTGTAATTGGTTCCACCCGATTTGTCAAATGTAATTTTCGTAAATTTTTTATGGTGATTAAGGTATCCGTTGAAAGGCCAATTACTTTTTCAGCGTAAGCCGTTTTTTTTAAGCAGGCCGAAAAAAACAACATGGAAATAAAGAATAATAAATTAAAAAATGAATGGTACCGATTTTGATTTTTCATAAATGATATTTTGGATGTATAAAGAAGTATTAATTAGAAGACATTTTTGTAGAAGATGTTTTTATAGAAGATGTTTTTATAGAAGCTATTTTTATTGGATTTGCAGTTGTGCCCCTAATGCATAGGTGCTTCCTTGGTCATACATATATTTCAAAGGAAATTTTTCAAGCCGAAATGCTGCATAATCAAATCTGGATTGTTCAAAAGAAAAAAGCGGGATGAGCGTATTTAAGACATTTCGTATACTCGCGCTAAATCGGATTGTCTGTTTTTTGTTTTTGATGGCAAACGCATATTGCTTAGACATAAACACATTAAATACCCATTGATTGGGTAGGTAATTTTCGGATTGAATTAGTTTCCAATTTGCATCATTGTTAATTTGGTTTTTTAATAAAAAAGAACGTCTAAAATAATTATAATCAATGGACCTTTTCATTGAATAAACGCCTGTAATACCAATTCTACTTGAATAATCAGGCTGGTATTGTATTGAAATGGCTTGCACCCATTGCGGATTAGATGTGGCAGGCAGTCCTTGTAATTGAAGCACTCCTGATTCCACTTTGTATAAATCGTTCACCAATCTAATTTCATACAAGGGATTATTTGCGATGAAATATCGGCCAATGCTACTCACTGCAGACAATTGCAGCGGACCACCAAATTGTGTTTCCATCCCCAACTCAACACCTTTATGTATAGTATGCATTTGTCCTAACATGCCGTATACAAATGCGAAAAAATGATCATGGTAGAACAGATTTTTTTCACTTTCATTTTCAATAGATTGCCAAAAAATAGCTGCATTCATTTTAGTGTACACGCCCCTATAAAAAAAAGCTAGATCTATACCCCGATGCAATGCAGGCAAAATAAAACTAGCCGTATAAGGATGAACAGCAGGATCTAAATAAATGTCACTTGAATTTGGGGCATTGGTTTGTTGAAATAAAATTGTTTTTGCATAAAACCGACCGGAAAACTTATATAAATATTGGGCCTTCAATCCATAGGAAGGAAATGACAGAACAGAGGACTGCCCCAGTGCTTGCCTAGGGAATAATCCATTTTGATTAAACCCTGTTCGACTAAAGCGATTGTTTTCGTATTTAAGAGAAACGCCAAATTCATATTTTGCCATTTGTTTATGGAGTTGCCCCCATAATTGTAATTGAGAATTTTGCAATGCATAATCACCTCCCCAACTTTGTCCTGCTTTTATTTTTTGGTCTGGCCGCCTAATTTCATTTTGAAAATTAGTCGCCGATCCATTGTCATCTACCCAACCATTATAATTAAGGAAATAATTTCCACCCAACAAATTTTCAATGACATTATAATTTCTGATCACATCGTTTGCGCCGTGTAAACCAATTTGTCCTGACCATTCTAAAGGAAATTGATACTGCAATCGCATAGACAAGCGCAATAACTGCACCTTAGCCACTTTGGCATTAATGATATAAAAGGATTGTTGTGCCGCATTGGATTGGTTGATCTTTTCCAAGTGATCAAAGTCAATTTGAAGTGCTTGCGGATTAGATGCAAACCAATCCAATAATTTTTTTCTTAATACACTGTCCTTACTATAACTCGGTAAATATTTATAATAATCGGGTCGCGGATCCACTGTTTTGGTCCAATCCATTTGATTTTTTTTTTGCATCCCTAGCGCTGCACCCATTTGTACATGTAATATTGATTTTTCACGCCATTTTTTTTCATACCTAAAATAAGCAACAGGCACATCGCCACTTTTTTGATTTGGATAAAAGGGCTTCCCTTTATACCAACCCCAACTTGGATTATAATTACGTTGCGTTGACAAATCAAAGGCCTCACGAACCGATGGCGCAATTTTTCCTTGCGCCACATGATCCCACCAAATTGTCATTCCAATAGATTGCTCCTGTTTTAATTGCTTATCCATACTCAATGCAAACCCAGTTAATTTTTTAAAGCCATTGGGAATTAAACCCATGGGCGCTTGCTGAAAAACGGCATTGAATTGATAGGACCAACGCTGTTTTTTAAGGGGCCCGCTATTCAACTGTAATTGCCCTTCATACACAAAGGAACTATTTGAAAACCTTGTTGCTACGGTAACTGCTTTTTTTAAAAAGCGGGTATTCCCTGTTAAATAACTAACCGAGCCAGGATTACCAAACCCCAAGTTTGAATATTCAAAATTGGAAACCATATCAATGGAATTAAATGCCTTGTACAAGGCTGCATAACTATTGAAGGAATCCCAATTACCAATTTTACTTTGCCAATTAATTCCATCAATAAAACTGCCCCTATTCGACGATTGGCCTCGCGGGACCCAACTAAAAACAAAACCATTAAACTGTGATAAACTATAGATCGGCAAGGAAGATGAAGACAATAAAGTAGGCACCCAATTGGCGCTAAATTCTATCAGCGTTTCCCTGTTTTGCAAACCTGTATTTTCTTTGACCTCTTCCTCCTGTGCCATGATTGGCTGATGCAGATAAAGTAAGAAGATAAAATATAAGATGCGCTGAAATCGACTGCTCATTGATTGGCCTTTTATTGAAAACGCAATATGAATAAATGAACAAAGCATAACATTGCGGTTAATACGTTCATAAATACAAATAAATAAACCTTGATTGCGGGATTGAAAATGAATAAACTAAATCATGAAAAAAATAAACTCCCGTATTCGCGCGTATTGGTTAATGCATCTTCTCCTCTTGCCCATTTTATTAATTACCATCTTCCCCTTTGTGACAAAAGCGCAAAACACAGGCACTGCGGATGCAAAAAGCATTATTGTTGGCTTTTATAATTTTGAAAATTATTATGACACGACCAATCAATTGAATGTAGCAGACGAAGAATTTTTACCCAATAGTGTAAAAGGATATAATAGTGTTCGCTATAAAAATAAATCGGCGCATTTGGCCTCTGTCATTTATGGTATCGGAAAAATAAATAACGCTAATGGAATTTCATTATTAGGTATTGCAGAAGTTGAAAACAAAATGGTTTTAAAAAAACTAGCCGATGAGCCAATGATTAAAAAATATACTTATCAGTTTATTCATTTTGATTCAAAAGATAGCAGAGGCATTGATGTCGCCTTAATGTATCAACCCGCTCACTTTAAACCCTACCAATACCGCAGTTATAGTTTAACTGACGATACCCACTTTACCACCTATGCCACCCGTGATATATTATATGTTCAAGGGGAACTGGATAAAACATGGGTACATATATTAGTGAACCATTGGCCTAGTCGGCGCGGAGGGGAAAACGCTTCCGCAGAAAAAAGGTTCTGGGCCGCAAGTGTTTGTAAAAGAATTATGGATAGTATTGAAAACCGTGACCCCAAAGCGAAATTCATCGTCATGGGTGACTTTAATGACAACCCCAATAACAAAAGTTTGAAACACTTAAAAATGTACAACCCCTTTTTAAAATTATTTAATAGGGGGCTGGGAAGTATGGCTTATCGGGATAGTTGGAGTTTATTTGATCAGATTTTATTGAATGCCAATTGGCGGATGGAAAAGGAAAAAACTGGGCACAGCTCTAAAAATGCGACAACAAATCCCCTTTTCCAGCCTGCTGTGGACAATATCAATAGCTACAATTCTACGAATACACCCCCTAGTGCATATAGTAATTTTGAACTAATATATTGTAAATCAATGATATATAGAAGTTCAGCCTTAACCGAGCAGCACGGAAAATACCAGGGCTACCCCAAAAGAACCTGGAATGGGGATCAATTTAACGGCGGTTATAGCGATCACTATCCAGCAGTCATAATTTTTAAGGCAAAAAATGACGAAAAACCTTTAAAATAGCCTACCTTCGCCCTCCCAAATCTGTTTTGGCAGATTCGTTCCGAGCAATCGGAATGTCCACTGGGAAAAACCAATTATTTAACCAATAAATTCAAGTAATGAACAATTACGAATTAATGGTGATTTTTACACCGGTTTTATCTGAAGATGATTTTAAATCAGCTCAGAAAAAATACCAAGACTTCATCAAAGAAAATGGTGGGTCTACAGTAGCCTCAAATCCTTGGGGTTTAAAATCACTTGCTTATCCAATCGATAAGAAAACTACTGGTATCTACTGGATACTAGAATTTACTGCTCCTTCGACAGTAAATGAAAAATTGAAAATTCAATTTTTACGTGACGAGCAAATTATGCGTCACATGATTACCAAACTTGACAAGTACGCAGTTGAGTATAACCACATTAAGAGAAACGGCGGTTTCCCTGTTCACAAAGCAGTTGAGGCTTAATTAAATTTTTACCAACATGGCAAAGAATGAAATAAAATACCTTACCGCGATTAAGCAGGAAAAACCTAAGAAGAAATTCTGTCGTTTTAAAAAGTATGGTATCAAGTATGTCGATTACAAAGACATCGATTTTTTAAAGAAATTTTTAAATGAACAAGGTAAAATGTTACCGCGTCGTTTAAGCGGTAATTCATTAAAGTACCAACGCAAGGTGGCTGACGCTATTAAGAAGTCACGCCAAATGGCATTGTTACCTTATGTAACTGATTTATTCAAATAGACAACAATTAGTAAACCATCCCTAATCTCGTATATTAAAAATATATTGGCGAGTGACAGCAAATAAAGCTGGGCTCTTGGGAACTAAAAAAAATGTATGCAAATTATATTAATCAAAGACGTAGATAATTTAGGAGGCAAGGACGAATTAGTAACTGTTAAAAACGGTTATGCGCGTAACTTCTTATTCCCTACTAAACAAGCGGTTGAGGCAAACACTTCTAATTTAAAACAATTGGAAGAGCGTTTAAAAGCAAAAGCAAAGAAAGAAGCTGCAATGTTAGCCGAGATTACAAAAGTAATTTCAGTGTTAACTTCATCTCCGATCAAGTTGACTGCTAAAACAGGAACCTCAAATAAAATATTTGGTACCATCACCTCATTACAAGTAACACGTGCAATTCGTGAACAAAAAGGATACGAAATTGATAGAAGACGTATTAGCTTACCAGAGGAAATCAAAGAATTAGGAAGCTACAAAGCAACTATTGACTTTGGAAATGGACAAAATACTGAAGTAGATATTGAGATTGGTGCTGAGGCTTAATAGCCCCCAACCCCAATTTCCAGCCTAAAATGAACTTCATTTAAGGCCAAAAAAGCCTTCCCATACCCTTGGGAAGGCTTTTTTTGGGTTATTTATGCCCAATCGGGGATAAATATTTTTAAAAAAAGCCCTAAAAGTGATATTTGTATTAAATAGTCCTATCTTTGATGTCTC
>JBIIRW010000014.1:0-26517 GCA_044341385.1 Sediminibacterium sp.
CTCGTAAGAGTGGTAGCACAGGATCTGAGGTTATTGAAAACCCAATCTTATCTAACTTTAAAGGTGGATTGAACGTATTGGATTATTTCATCTCAACGCACGGAGCACGTAAAGGTTTGGCCGATACCGCATTGAAAACTGCGGATGCAGGTTACTTAACACGTCGTTTGGTGGATGTATCTCAAGACGTGGTTATTTCAGAAGAAGATTGTGGCACATTGCGTGGAATTGCAACAAGTGCATTAAAAGATAATGAGGATGTCATTGAACCATTGGCAGACAGACTTGAAGGCCGTACTTCATTACATGATGTATTCAATCCTATCACCAATGAATTAATGGTGGGTGCGGGTGAAGAAATCATGATTGATGTTGCACGTGCTATGGAGGATGCTGGTATTGAAACAGTTGAAATCCGTTCGGTATTAACTTGCGAAAGCAAGCGTGGTGTATGTGTTAGCTGTTATGGTAGAAACTTAGCTACTGGTTATGTTACACAAAGAGGTGATGCAGTGGGTATTATTGCTGCACAATCTATTGGTGAGCCTGGTACACAGTTAACATTACGTACTTTCCACGTGGGTGGAGTTGCGGGATCATCTTCTGTTGAATCTGCATTAAACGCTAAGTTTGATGGTACCATTCAATTTGATGGTTTAAGAACAGTAGACACTATTAATAACGATGGTAACAAAGTTAAAGTGGTTATTGGTCGTACGGGTGAGGTAAGAATCATGGATGTTAAGAACGATCGTTTAATGATTACGAATAACGTTCCTTATGGTGCTTTGTTAGCTGTTAAAGATGGCGCACAAGTTAAAAAAGGAGATGTGATTTGTACATGGGATCCATTTAACAATGTGGTTGTTGCTGAACAAAATGGTAAAATCAAGTTTGAGAATATCACAGAAGGATTTACCTATCGCGATGAAGCGGATGAGCAAACAGGTCACCGTGAAAAAGTGGTTATTGAATCTAAGGATAAAACAAGAATTCCAACCATCATATTAGAAGGTGTGAAGGATAATAAAATGTACAACTTACCAGTAGGTTCTCACATTATTATCGAAGAGGGTATTGAAGTTAAAGCTGGACATGTACTAGTTAAAATTCCAAGAGTATTAGGAAAATTAAAAGATATCACTGGAGGTTTACCTCGTGTAACTGAATTATTTGAAGCGCGTAATCCAGGTAACCCTGCGATTGTGTGTGAGATTGATGGTATTGTTGCATTTGGTAATATCAAGCGTGGTAATAGAGAGATTGTTGTAGAATCTAAAGATGGCATGGTTAAGAAATACTTAGTACCATTAACACGTCAAATTTTAGTACAAGACAGCGATTTCGTAAAAGCAGGATCTCCATTATCTGATGGTCAAATTGCACCTGCTGATATTTTAGCAATCAGAGGTCCATTTGCTGTACAAGAATATGTGGTGAATGAAATTCAAGAGGTTTATCGTTTACAAGGGGTGAAAATTAATGATAAGCATATTGAAGTTATTGTTCGTCAAATGATGAAGAAAGTGGAAATCGTTGATGCTGGCGACACTAAATTCTTAGAGGAGGACTTAGAAGATCGTTATGACTTTATACAAGAAAACGATCGTATCTACGATAAGAAAGTAGTTTCTGAAGCTGGTGATAGCGCGATATTAAAAGCGGGTCAAATAGTTACTTTACGTGAATTGAGAGAAGAAAATTCAATATTACGTCGTTCAGATAAAAAGGTAGTAGAAGTGCGTGATGCAAAACCTGCAACAGCGCGTCCAGTATTATTAGGTATTACAAAAGCATCTTTAGGTGTTCAAAGCTGGATTTCTGCTGCATCATTCCAAGAAACGACCAAAGTATTAAGCCAAGCGGCCATACAAGGTAAAGTGGACTTAATGTTAGGCTTAAAAGAAAACGTAATTACAGGTCATCTAATCCCTGCAGGAACTGGTCAAAAAGAATTTGAGAAATTGATCGTAGGTAGCAAGGAGGAGTATGAGGTATTAGCCACTGCACGTGAAGCGATGAGCTTTGACGAAGAGGAATAATATTTAGTATAGATTTTTGTTAAAAGGTAGGAAGTAGCGATATTTCCTACCTTTTTTTATTTTTTATCCCTCCGTTTTTTCTTATTTTTATAGGGTAGGGCGATGCCTAATTGCCGTATATTACATTAAACAAATTGAGTAATGAAGTCAATCAACTGGGTAGTCAATGGAGTGTTAGCAATTGCGGTAATTGTATTATATGTATTACATTTTAATAGTGCCAATATCCCAATTAAGTCGGCAGCAATAAATGGAGCTGGAACCAAAGTGGCTTATTTTGAAATTGATTCTATTCAAAATAGTTATGCCTTTTTTCAGGAAGTAAAATCGGCGTTGCAAGTAAAGGATATGGAAAATGCAAAACAGTTAGCAGGTTTGAAAAATGCGTTTGCAGCTAAATACCAGGAGTTACAAAAAAGTGGTCGTTATTTATCTCAAGCAGAAGTGGCTAGTAGCCAGCAAGAATTAGCACAGCTTGAAAAAAATTATACAAATAAGGAACAACAATTATCACAAGAGTTGCAAGAGGAAAGTTTTAAAAGATTACAAGAAGTTAAAAAAAGAATTGAGCAATTTTTAGAAAAATATAATAAGAATAAGGAGTTTGCTTATATATTTTCAAGCAATCCTGATTTGATGTATTATAAGGATACCGCGTATGATATAACTTCGGATATTATTCAGGGGCTAAATACGGAACATAAATCAAAAAAATAATTTAAATAAATCCTTTCCGACGTAACGGGAAGGATTTTTAATTACATACATAATCAAAAAATATGTCAACAACAGAAACTTCTGAATTTAAACCAAGATTAGGCGCATTGGATGCAACCATGATCGTGGCAGGTAGTATGATTGGGTCTGGTATTTTCATTGTAAGTGCCGATATTACCCGAAATGTAGGATCAGCAGGATGGTTGGTAGTGGCTTGGTTGTTGACCGGTTTTATGACCATCACCGCAGCGTTAAGTTATGGTGAGTTAAGTGCGATGTATCCAAAAGCTGGCGGACAATATGTATATTTACAAAAAGCATATAATCCATTAGTAGGATTTTTATATGGTTGGAGCTTTTTCTCGGTGATACAAACAGCAACTATTGCTGCAGTCGCAGTGGCCTTTAGTAAGTTTACTGCTTATTTAATACCAAGCGTAGGTGAAAGTAATATAATCGCTGATTTTGGATTTATTAAAATATCGGCAGCGCAAGCACTAGCTATTTGTTTAATTATATTTTTAACATATACCAATACAAGAGGGGTGAAGGAAGGTAAATTAATTCAAAACACATTTACATTCACCAAACTCATTTCCTTATTTGGACTAGTGCTTGTAGGATTTATATTTACCAAACATAGTTATTGGAATGAAAACTGGATGAATGCATTTAGTGCACAAACCAATGTGGTGACCACAGCGGTGGACGGTGCAGTTACGAATAGTTGGTTGCCCGTGGGAGGGACTGCTTTAATTGGATTGATGTCGGCCGCAATGGTTGGATCTATTTTTAGTAGTGATTCATGGAACACCGTAACATTTATAGCAGGGGAGATAAAAAATCCACAACGTAATATTGGTTTGAGTTTATTTTTAGGAACTTCAATTGTAACCCTTATTTATATTAGTACTAATTTAATGTACTTACATGTACTACCACTAAATGAGATTGCTTTTGCGGAGAATGATCGTGTGGCTATTGCCGCTGCAAACAAGGTAATGGGTAATATTGGTACCATCGTAATTGCGGTTATGATTATGATATCCACTTTTGGTTGTAATAATGGATTAATATTAACAGGGTCAAGGGTTTATTATACCATGGCCAAGGATGGCTTATTTTTTAAGAAAACAGGGGAGTTAAATAAAAATGAAGTTCCTGCTTATGGTTTATGGATACAGGCATTGGTGGCATCTATATTATGTTTAAGTGGAAAGTATGGCGATTTGTTAACCATGGTTTCATTTGTAGGGGTTCTATTTTATATACTTACTATTTTAGGGATATTTATTTTAAGAAAAAAAGAGCCCAACTTGCCAAGACCTTATAAAGCCATCGGGTATCCAGTTTTGCCAATTATTTATATTGTGATGGCAAGTATATTTTGCGTGGGGTTGGTATATGCGCAACCTAAGTATTCACTATGGGGTTTGGGTATTACGCTTTTGGGGTTACCTTTGTATTATATCGCTTTAAGCAATAAAAAAAAGGCATAATTACATGATCACTGTTAATGATATTCAAAGTTTATTTACATCATTTACCACAACAAAAATTGGGGTTGTAGGTGATATTATGTTGGATACCTATTGGTGGGGAGTTGTGGATCGTATTTCGCCTGAAGCGCCCGTGCCTATTGTTTCTCTGCAACGCAAGGAAACCCGTGTAGGAGGTGCTGCAAACGTCGCTTTAAACCTGAGGGCCTTGGGTGCACCCACTACCTTATTTTCAGTGATAGGCAAGGATGCCGAAGGAGCTGAATTAGCCAGTTTGTTAAATAAGGAAGGAATCAATACTTCCTATATACACGAAAGTGAAACGCGCGTTACTACCAATAAAGTGCGCATCATGGGCCGCAATCAGCAAATGATGCGATTAGATCATGAACATACCAATGATATCACTGCAGAACAAGAAGCCGCTTTATTAGCAGGATTTTATAAATATGTGGACACGGAAAATCCTTCTTTAATCATTTTAGAAGATTATAATAAGGGGGTATTGACACCAAATATAATCACGTCGGTGATTGATTATTGTAATGAAAAAGGAATCCCAACAGCCGTTGACCCCAAACAAAAAAACTTTTTAGCCTATAAGAATTGCACTTTATTTAAACCAAATTTAAAGGAAGTAAAAGAGGGTTTAAAAATAACGATTGGTGATATCACGCTTCAAAATATGAATAAAGTGCATACTGTATTAAATGAAAATTTGCATAATGCAATTTCATTTATTACTTTATCAGAGCATGGCGTGTATTTTTCAGATGGTCAAGCGCAAAAATTAATTCCAACGCATATTCGTAATATATCGGATGTGAGTGGTGCGGGGGATACAGTTATAGCAGTGGCTTCGTTAGTGTATGCGAGCTCAAAAAATATGTTATTAGCGGCAGAAGTGTCCAATATTGCAGGCGGTATGGTTTGTGAATTAGTAGGAACTGCCCCTATTAATAAAAATGATTTAGCAGCGGAAGTTGTGAAGTTATTAACCAAATAGGAATTAAACTTGAAACAAGTATCAATCATGTATTCTAATAAAATTGCCATAATAGTAGCTGGTGGCACAGGTCAGCGCATGGGATCGGTGGTGCCTAAGCAATTTTTAGAAATTGAAGGAAAGTCTATATTGCTTCATACCATTGATCAATTTGTAAATGCATTTGATGATATCAGTTTAGTGGTAGTATTGCCAGAAGGGTATATAGAAGAAGGGAAAAAGCTTTTAAAAAATAGAACTAAAAATCCGATACAATTTATCGCTGGTGGTGAAACTCGTTTTCAATCGGTGAAAAATGGATTAACTGTAGTGAAGGAGAAATCCATTGTATTTGTGCATGATGCAGTTAGGTGCTTGTTAACGCCAGCACTAGTGCAAAGATGTTATCAGCAAGCAGTTGAAAATGGTTCTGCCATACCCGCTGTAAGTTCAACAGACACCGTTCGTATCATGGAAAACGAAAAACATCATTTGTTTGACCGTGAAAAAGTAATGCTGATACAAACGCCGCAAACTTTTCAATCTGAAATTATATTAGCCGCTTTTGATCAAGTATATCAACCTAATTTTACAGACGAAGCCAATGTGGTTGAAGCCAGTGGGCAACCCGTGTTTCTAGTAGATGGGGAGTTTGAAAACATCAAAATTACAAGACCCTTGGACTTAGCCATTGCGACCTATGTACTAACCAAGCGACTTGGGTAGTTACTATTTTATACTTACTTAATACGAATAAATTATTATTAAATACCCGTGGTTTTTGTAGTACTTCCTTTTCGAAATTTTATAAGGATTATTCTGATTCTAAATCCTCTCTTGGCGCTAAATCGGGTGACCAATTTTCACTGATATTTGAAGTGCTTTTACCAATTTTTTCTAAAATTTGATGTGCCACTTCCATGGCCAAGTAACCATCCATTTCATTCACCACAGGTATTTCATCATTTAAAATTGCATGAACAAAACTGCTCAGCTCCGCTTTAATCGCATTGCCTTGTTCAATTACCGGGTTGTTGATGGAAATAGTTTTGGTGCCTTGGTGGGTTTCAATATCAAAGGAGAAAGCAGCAGCTTCATCGGGTTGTTGCAATTTTATTATTTCCGTATTCTTTTCTAAAAAGTCAATACCGATATAAGCATCTTTTTGAAATAATCTAATTTTGCGCATTTTTTTCATGCTAATTCTACTGCTGGTTAAATTAGCCACACAGCCATTGTTAAATTCAATACGCACGTTGGCAATATCAGGGGTGTCGGTTAATACAGCAACACCACTTGCGGAAATACTTTTTACATCGCTTTTAACAATGCTTAAAATAATATCAATATCGTGAATCATTAAATCCAGTATCACACTTACTTCAGTACCTCTTGGATTAAATTGTGCTAATCGGTGTACTTCAATAAAAAGTGGGTTTAAGTTCAAATCTTTTAAAGCAGTAAATGCAGGATTAAATCTTTCAACATGACCCACTTGTAATTTTACATTGGCTTCCTTCACCATGTTTACGATTGTTTTGCCTTCTTCAATCGTATTGGCCATTGGCTTTTCAACAAACACATTTTTGCCCATTTTAATTGCCATTTCGCAAACTGGGAAATGCAAATGGGTAGGAGTTACTACATCAATGATATCGCAGGCTGCAATAAGCGCTTCTTCATCCATGAATCTTTTAAGACCATAGGTTTTTTCAACCTCATGTGCATGTTCATTACTAGGGTCGAAAAAGCCAATCAGTTCTACTTCGGGAATTTCCTTCCAATTATTTAGGTGATACTTACCCAAATGCCCCACACCAAACACGCCCACTTTAAGCATAGCTTTAATTTATTAAAGGTAAAGTTACACTATAAGCCATTGAATTTGAACGCATTTAGTGGGTTGTGGAAAATTGGCAAAATGCTGTTAATTGCTGCCTAGGGAAACAGCCATTTTACAAGCGCATTTACTATCTTTAATAAATTGCACAAAAGCAGTATATGCATACAAATATTCAAGGATTATATGACATAGCCCATAAGCCCAGCCGAAAGGTGATTGGGTTAATGAGTGGCACTTCCTTGGATGGTTTGGATATTGCGTTGTGTACCATTACCGGTGCTGGGAATACAACCAAGGTTTCTCTGGATGAATTTATAACGGTGCCTTATGCACCCGATATGAAAGAAAAGTTACTAACCGTATTTTCCAAAAAAATAGTTTCCTTGGAACAATTATGTGTACTCAATCCATGGTTGGCATTGCAACATGCAAGTATGGTGAATGATGCACTTAAACAATGGGGGATGCGATCAACTGATGTTGATTTAATTGCGAGTCATGGTCAAACTATTTATCATGCACCCAAAAGTTTACATCCGAATGATGCATATGGTCCCGCTACTTTGCAAATTGGCGATGGTGATCACATAGCAGTAGCCACTGGAATTATAACGGTAAGTGACTTTAGACAAAAACATATTGCTGCAGGAGGTGAGGGAGCTCCATTGTCCTTGTATGGCGATTATTTGTTGTGTGCCCATGAAACAGAAAATAGAATTCTATTAAATATTGGAGGGATCGCCAATTTTACATTATTAAATGCTGGTGGTAGTTTATCGCAAGTGTTTTCATCTGATACCGGTCCAGGTAATACTTTAATGGATGCGTATACGCGAAAGTATTTCGAAGGATTGGCTTATGATAAGGATGGTATCATTGCAAAGTCAGGAAAAATTAATCAGCCTTTATTACAATCATTAAAAAGCGATTCATTTTTTAATGTAGCATTTCCTAAAACCATTGGGCCAGAGTTATTTAATCTTGACTATATTATTCAAGCGCAAATGGCCTTGGGTACTATGTTATCCCATGAGGATGTGCTTGCTACTTTAAATATGTTTACAGCCCAAACCATTAGTGAAGCAATAAAAAATGTATTGGGGGATCAATTTACTTATACCATGTATATCAGTGGTGGAGGGATGCACAATCATATATTAATGGAGCACCTAAAACAATTGCTTCCAAATATTACAATAAAGTCATCTATGGAAATAGGTATATTACCTGACGCGAAGGAAGCCATTTTATTTGCATTGCTTGGGAACGAAGCAGTTGCAGGAACGCCACTATTAGCAGGAGGAAATGCAACAAAGGTGGCGACAACCATGGGAAAAATCAGTTTTCCTAATTAACCGTACTTAATAATTTGTGTTACTTATCTAATTAATCTCATTTTCTAAAGAAGCTGCTTCAATTGACTTTTTTACTGAGCCATAAGTTTTTAGTAACTGTTCGGCTTTTGCGGTATCATTTATTTTTAATTCATCCATGATCATCTTTACACCCCGATCAAATAATTTTTGATTGGTCAATTGCATGTTCACCATTTTATTTCCTTTAATGCGACCCAGTTTTATCATCACTGAGGTGGAAATCATATTGAGTACCATTTTTTGTGCAGTACCACTTTTCATTCTTGTGCTTCCAGTAACAAATTCAGGGCCAACCACAACTTCAATGGGAAAATTAGCATGCGCGGAAATGGGGCTATTTGCATTACAGCTAATACTACCTGTGATGATACCTTGCGCTTGACATTTTTTTAAACCGCCAATCACATAGGGCGTGGTGCCGCTTGCAGCAATACCCACTACTACATCTAAATCACTTATTTTATGTGCTTGTAAATCAATCCAAGCTTGATCAGTATCATCTTCTGCATTTTCAACTGCATGAAACATGGCTTTTTGTCCACCTGCAATGATACCCACTACCACATCTTCTGAAACACCAAAAGTAGGAGGGCACTCACTTGCATCAACCATACCTAATCGGCCACTGGTACCAGCACCTATATAAAATAAACGGCCACCGTTTTGTAATTTATTCGCAGCTGCATCAATTAATAAACATATTTGCGGAATTTGTTTTTCAACTTCAAAAGCAACTTTTTTATCTTCAGTATTTATATTTGAAACTATAGCCGCTGTACTTGATTTTTCAATATCATGATACAAGGAGGATGCTTCCGTGGTTCTATTAAAATTACTAGGCATTTTTTGCTAATGTATTTAAAGCGTTTACAAATTGATCAAGTTCACCGGTGGTGGTATAAACATTGGGGCATATTCTACATCCAATTACATTTGCATAATCAATGGCAACTGTAAAAATTTTAAACTCATTCATTAATCTAGCAGCTACCTCACTTGGTTTAATACCCGCTATTCCAACATTGGCAATGCCACAACATTTTGTTTGATCTGTTGGTGTATTGATTATAATTTTCGGATTATTGCGTACTTTACTCGTCCAGTAGTTTTGTAAATAACGCAAACGGGCTTCTTTTTTTTCTGCACCGATCATTTCATAATAATCTATGGAATCATTAATGGCAAGGTCGGTAGCAACGGGGTGGGTGCCAATATGGTTCAAGCGTTTAATTTTATCCAATTGCTTTTCTCCATCCGCTAATAGTGGCCATAGGTTCTTAATTCTATTTTTATTGATGTATAATATACCAGCACCTAAAGGACTGCTCAACCACTTGTGCAATGATGCAGCGTAATAATCACATCCTAAATCATCAATACTATATTGGAAATGTGCAAAAGCATGTGCGCCATCCACAATCACTTGTACTCCTTTTGCATGCGCCATTGCACATATTTTTTTAATAGGTAAAATATGACCTGTAATATTAATCATATGACTTACCATCATCAATTTTGTTTTGGAAGTGATGGCTTTTTCATAAATAGCAACAATCTCTTCATCATTAGCAGGATGGTTCGGAATAGATACTTTAACATTTACTATCCCATATCTATTTTTTACTTGTTCAAACATATCCAACATGGAACCATAATCTTGTATGGCCATCACCGCTTCGTCTCCTTTTTGCCAATCAAATCCGCTTACGACTAGGTCAATGGATTCAGTTGTATTTCGAGTGATGATCATTTCATCAGCACTGCAACCCCCTAGTTTTGCTAAACGCGCGGCTACTTTATCTTTATTATCCCATTGCACTGTTCTCATATAATAGGAACCCTGGTAATTCACCATTTTAATATGTTCAATATATTTTTCTAAAATAGGTTGGGGTAAAAAATTATAATAGCCATTTTCTAAATTGATATAGTCGGGCTTTAATAAATATTGATTTCTGATGCTGAGCCAAAAATCCTCCACCTTCGCCAATTCATTTGCAGGTAAAGAAGCATTTTTCTTAAAAGTATTAGCTAGTCCTGTTAAGCCAATAGGCGCAGCAAGGGTCGTTAATAAAACATCTTTAATAAACTGTCGTTTTTTCATTGCTTAAATTTTAATTCTAGTTTACGTCGATCGGGTTTCTTGATTAAGGAAGGCGGGGGTATTACAAAAATACGTTTATATGACAATTTTGTCACCCAATTTGCTATATAAATTTAATTAATATGAAACAAATTGAAGGTTTGAGTTGCATCAATGGCTTGTATTTTTGACTGCTAGTCAGTTACTTATCTATTATTTGATTAAAATTGAAATTGTATCGGCCATTCAAATAATTACTCGTCTAAAATGGGATGTTTTTATTAAATTAGTACTATTATATAATTATAAAATTTGCCGAATGAGAAAAATACTTTTTAGTGTAATGGTCTTTATTTTTTCAATACCCATGATCTCTTTTTCACAAGAAGTGGTTGATGCATCTGTCATGCAAAAAATTAGAGAAGAAGGATTAACGCGATCAAAAGTAATGGATATCGCATTTAATTTAACCGATAAAAATGGCAGTCGTTTAACTAATTCTGAAGGCTATATGCGTGCAGCCAACTATGCCAAAGAAACTTT
Source organism: Sediminibacterium sp. (assembly GCA_044341385.1). GTDB lineage: Bacteria > Bacteroidota > Bacteroidia > Chitinophagales > Chitinophagaceae > Sediminibacterium. The sequence goes on from JBIIRW010000014.1 coordinate 11,089, forward strand.
AGGAGGTTGGGGAATGGCAAATGCAGTTATTGATCCTTGGGGTGAATTTGGTAAAGGTTGGGATTTACAAAAAATGTACTTAGCAATGACAGCGCCTTATTATAAACCTTTGCTTGCTTGGCCAAAAACTTGGACAGCAGGAACCAAAGGCTTAAAGAAAGGGAATTTACTAGTGATTGCATTAAAAGATTCTGCAGGGTTAATGGCTTATAAAGGCAAATTAAAAGGAAAATTAATCATCATTGATCAATTGAATACCTATAAGCAAAGTTTTAAAGCGGATGCAGTTAGGTATACAGATGAGGAGCTTGAAAAAATGGCGGCAACCAAATCACAAGCGGGTGGTCGTCGTCAATCCACTGATACAGCTCAATTGCGTCAAATGAGAGAACAGTTTGCGCGCAGTGGTGCAGGTGCTTCGATGCGCCTTACAAGCATTTTAAAAACAATGGCAATGGAAGAGGGTGCTATTGGAATGATATCTTCAAGTACAAGAAATCATGATGGCACTATATTTTCACAAGGGGGTGGTGCATATAAGGACACTGATCCAGAAAACTTTTTGGATATGGCTTTAGGGATTGAGGATTATAATACTTTATTGAGAATTGTGAAATCAGGCACTAATGTAGCCCTTGAAGCCGATGTGAAAGTTAAGTTTCAAGATAAGGATTTGCAAGGGTATAATGTAATTGCTGAAATTCCTGGAACAGATCCAATTTTAAAAGACGAAGTGGTAATGATTGGGGCTCATTTAGATTCATGGCAGGCGGGAACTGGCTCAACTGACAATGCAGCTGGATCATCAGTAATGATGGAAGTGATGCGCATTTTAAAAGCCATCGGTGTACAACCGAAACGTACAATTCGTATTGGATTATGGAGTGGGGAGGAGCAAGGTTTATTAGGTTCAAGAGGGTATGTTAAAAAAACATTTATGGATGCATCTGGTATGCCGAATAAAGCACATGAGCAATTTTCTGCCTATTACAATATTGACAATGGAACAGGAAAAATTAGAGGTATTTACTTGCAAGGTAATGCGGCTTGTGCTGACATTTTTTCAAATTGGTTCACTCCATTTCATGACTTAGGTGCTAAAACTATTACAATAAGTAATACGGGGGGCACCGATCATCAATCCTATGATGGTGTTGGATTACCAGGGTTCCAATTTATACAGGATCCTATAGAATACGATACACGCACGCACCACAGCAATATGGACGTGTATGATCATTTAATTGAGGATGATTTAAAACAGATGGCTACAATAGTTGCAGCTTTTGTTTATAACTCAGCACAAAGAGATGCGAAGTTGCCAAGGAAAGGAAATTAATTTATTGAATATTAATTGGATTGAAAATAATTTTAAATTTATAATTATGAACAAAAGTATTTGGGTTAAAAGTAATTGGAGTAAAGGGGTAGTAATAGGATTTTTTGCTTTTATACAAATGATAGGTGCTGCTGAATTAAAAGCGCAGACAAGTAAAAATAGTTTGTATAAGCAAACAAGTGAGATGGCTGATATGATGATTCAGTATGATGCGGATAAAGGAAGTGTTACGCGGTTTTATGCATCCAATAGTTCACAGGAAAATAGATTTAGTAGGCCAGATGCAGGTGGTGGGTATAATTCCCCAGAGCGCCGTCAGCGCTTTCTTGCATTAATTACGGATTATCAAAAACAAATGTTGAAATTAGATTTTAATTCATTTGACATCAATGGCAAAGTGGATTATATCTTGTTCAAAAGAAATTTAGAAGATCAGGCCTATCAATTAAATGAAGAGCAAGAAAAGTATGTAAAAATTGCCAAGTATCTTCCTTTTGAAAATCGAATTTATGCTTTAGAAAAAGTGCGTCGACGTGGTTTGTCGGTGATAGGGCAGGAAGTAGCTAAGGAGCTGAATGATATAAATAAAGAAATTATAAAATCAATTAGCGGAGTCAAAAAAATGGATAGTGTTGAAATGGTATTAGCGGATTATGCAAGCGCATCCATAAGAGGATTGCAGAGTACTTTAAAAAATTATTATAGTTTTTATAATGGCTATGACCCCATGTTCACTTGGTGGGTACCTAAAACATATACTGTAACAGATAGCTTGTTAAACTTATATGCATCTGCAATAAGAAGAAAAGGAAAAACGGTTACCTATCAAAAAGATGATGGAAGTGGTATCATAGGCAAGCCCATTGGACAGGCTGAATTAGTGCGTCAATTAAAACTTGAATTTATTCCTTATTCCCCAGAGGAGTTAGTTGAAATTGCCAATAAAGAATTCGCTTGGTGTGATGCTGAATTATTAAAAGCGAGTAGAGAAATGGGATTCGGGGATAATTGGAAGGCTGCACAGGAAAAAGTAAAAAATTCATACGTACCTCCAGGAAAGCAACCTGAGGCTATGTTTGAATTGTATAATCAATCGGTTGATTTTTTGAAAAAGTATGATTTACTATCTATTCCGCCAATTGCTGAGGAAACTTGGAATATGTATATGATGTCGCCTGAGCGTCAATTGGTAAGTCCTTTCTTTTTAGGTGGGGAAACCTTGATGATTTCATATCCAACCAATACCATGGATTATGAGGATAAGATGATGAGTATGCGCGGTAATAATCCTGATTTTTCACGCGCAACCGTACACCATGAATTAATAGCAGGGCATCATTTGCAAGGATATATGTCCAATCGCTACAAACCATACCGTAATTTCCCAACGCCATTTTGGACGGAGGGTAATTCACTTTATTGGGAATTATTATTATGGGACATGAAGTTTCCACAAACACCTGAACAAAGAATTGGGATGTTGTTTTGGCGCATGCATCGTTGCGCGCGAATTATGTTCTCGCTTAACTATCATTTAGGAAAATGGACACCACAACAATGTATCGATTACCTAGTGGACCGAGTAGGACATGAGCGTGCGAATGCAGAAGGGGAAGTGCGCCGCTCATTTACCGGAAGTTATGGCCCATTATATCAATTGGCTTATATGGTGGGTGGTTTACAATTTAATGCGTTAAAAAAGGAGTTAATTGGTGCTAAAAAAATGACATTAAAGCAATTCCATGATGCAACACTAAGAGAAAATAAAATGCCTATTGAATTATTACGCGCTTTACTAATGAATCAGCCAGTAACGAGAGATTTTCAAACCAACTGGCGTTTTTATAGTAAGTAATTTAACTTTATCATAGCTTTCCTCCAGATGCGGAGGAAAGCTATTTAAAATTTATTAGCAGTATGAAAAATGTTTTAGCAGTAATCATGATCTTAGTGTCAACAAATTTAATGGCACAAGATTCTACATTACTTAAGCTGGATCCTACAAAGAAAACCTTGTTGGTGGAAGCATCCTGCGGTCAGTGTCAATTTAAGATGGCAGGTAAGGGCTGTACTTTGGCGGTAAGAATTAAGGGGAACTCCTATTTCGTGGACAAGGCCAATATTGATGCATTTGGGGATGCCCATGGGGATGATGGCTTTTGTAATGCAATCAGTAAAGCAAAAGTGCAGGGAGAAATAGTGAACAAAAAATTTGTTGCTACCTATTTTGAGTTAGTAAAAAATAAGTAGCACTGCTGAAATTATTTATTTATGTCGTAATTCTAGTCTAACAGAATCGGGGTATCCTAATGCGTTCACATAAATTACTTTTTTATTTTTATCAAAATAAAATTCAAGCACTTTTTCGTTTATTACATTAAAACGATTATTATCTAGTGCAGGCCTGGCTGAAGTGGTCACATATTGTGTAGGCTCAATGATTTGCCTATTTTTGTTTGTCACTGGGGGTCTGATATCATTAACGGCGGGTATATAAATAGGTGTTCTGCTATAAGCGCTATAATCAAATAAAAGCATGTAGCCAGTTTCGTTCAATGTCTTGTTTTTATAGGCACCTAATTTGGTAATTACTTCAGCTTCTGATTTGTTTAACCAATTATCAGTTTGTAATTTACTCATGGAAATTACAATTTTCTTATACGGAGAACAAGCCGTCAGGAAGAAAATACAAATCATCAATAACCATTTCATATTCCTGACATAATTCTCAAATTTATAATTTATAACTAACGCTTTTTCCTATGTAAACACCCTGTGGTAAGTCAATAATAATCATTGTTTTATTATTTTTCTCATCTGGGTAACAGGTAATTCCTGCTGCTTTTGTTTTGTATATATTAGGTAATGTAATTAAAATTCGGCTTAATTCCCTTGATGGGTCAGCTACTGTTATTTCTTTCACTTTATTTCCGTCCATTTTTAGCATAGCCATCCCTTGACTATCCATTTTTACAGTTTGTCCTTTGTCAATTGCCACTTCGCCTGCCTTATAAAAAGCCAATTGAATAATTCCTAGTTTGGTTTGCTTTACCCCTTGAAGTTCCGCGGTATTTGACAAAATGACGATATTGCGATTGTTACCGCTAGTTTCTGATAACTGTTGTTCTGTCACATTAGGCACTACGATATATTGATAGGAGGGGCTTCTGTCCATTTTTCTTTTTCCATGAATATCAGTCTCGTTGATCTTGTCGCCATGATTGAAGTACAATTTGAAAATATCAGTTTTTACCAATTCTTTACTGATGTTTTTTTGATCAGTGATATCTGACCAGCGACCAGTTTCTGTTTGATTTGAAATAGTTATTCTGGTTGGTTCAGGGAAAATATAACCCACCTTATCTTGGTAAACCCATTTTACATTATTTGCTTCTCTATTTCCGTTCGGAAGAATTGATTTAATACCATTTTGTAATACACTCACCTCAGTTTTTAATAAGGATTGATTGATGGTTGTTACCACAGGTAATGATTTTTTTGGCTTGATGCCAGCGCCTAAGCAAACATATTCTTCATCAAAAAAGAACCATGATTTTTTAGCTTCTAATAAGTCGTGTGGGCTTTTAAAATCAAAGGCAACTGCACCATATAATCCATCGGTTACTGCACCTACGAAGCTAGTAAGACCTTCCTTTTGAATTTCATTGGGGCCAGGCAGGTTGGCTTTTTGCATGATAGTGGTGCCAGATATCTTTTGCCAATCATAGGCAGCCCAAATATTATGGTATTCATCACCTTTAAGTAATAAATAGTTGGTACCATCTGCTCTGTGGTGGGTTGTTTTTCCAGGGCCATTGTAGGGCTGTTCCATGTTTTGATTCCTGGTCGAAAACATCCTTACACTTGTGTAAAAATTGGGACGTTGAAATACAAAATGTTCTGTTTGCCAAAAGAATTTCGCAAAGGATAAGGAAGGCGTTGCTTGGCCTTTTCTTAGTTTTATTATTTCTTCTAATTCCTTTTTTCTATAATCAGTACTAATTAATAATCTTTCTATCTCAAGGGTTCCTTTACGTTCTACGCCATTTCTTTTGTTAGTTACATCGCGATTTCTTACGCCCACATCTTCATAAACGCCATAAACCATTTGCTTATATATCCCATCTAAATAATAGTCAACCAATAAATTTATTTTTTCTGTTGAGAATTTATATTGAGTACCTGCAACATACCATGACCATTCGCCATAAGCATTGGCAAATTTTCCATATCCATAGGAGTCGGTATTGTTAACTCGATCAGGTCTGTGATGAAAGCTAAAATCCTGTTGAATGCCGCGTTCACCAGTTGCAAACTTCATCTCCCCTTGAATGATATTTATAATAGAGTCAAATAATTTATCATTATTATTAAAAAGTAAGTTTTTAGCTAGAATGCCTGCAATTACAATACGATCTCCACTTGGACGCGCCCCTGAAGCTTTCATGTTGGCTCTGCCAATCATTGGTTGCGCTTTTTCAACTAAATCCTTGGGTAACTCATCACCAATAGCCAACATTAGGTTCATTAAATTTGTAGGGGTGGTGATTTGATTGTCATGCCAGTTGTCGCCTACAAAATCCTTTTGAACCCAAAAGGTTAAACCACTTATAATTGCATCTTTTACTTTTTGACTTTTATAATAAACAGATGCATTGTTTTTATAGGCTTTCGCTATATATGCTAGATCATTGGTATGTCTTCCATGAGGGAAACTTGCGGTGGTGCTAAGGTCTGAATAGTTAATATCATTAAAACTTCCGTCTTCCTTCATTTTAGCTAAAATAGTTTCCACTTGCTTATCAGAAGGTTTGTTTTGCAAAAGTTCAGTGACAATTCGTTGTTTGATGATGTTTAAATCTTTCGATTGGGCGAAATCAATTTTATATAGGGATATAAGAAGCAAAAGTGATAATAATGTCTTTTTCATACTTAGGGCAGTGGTTTTAAATTTTAACTGATAATTTTAAAATCAATACTAATTTATGTTAATTTCTACTCCATTGCTAAATTTTGTATAAATGGTATATTACCTATATTTCTCAAAATCTTATGAATATTATGAGATGGCTACTAAAAAGCCCCTAACTCATTAAATAATGAGGGCTTTTGCGGACCGGACGGTTTTATTTATTTATATAAAATATTAAAAATGAGTAAGTTGTGTTGTTAAATATGTTTATCCGACATAAACATTCAATATAATTCTTTAATCTGGTTTACAACTAAAAAATGAACCTTTAGCCATTTGTTTACAAACGATTGTCAAGTGACACATATAATAATATTAAAATGTTGCTCAAATTTATATTATTAAATTTCTTTATATTATTTTTATATAACACAAGCGATTTAAAAATTAGTAAATAAGCAAATTCATATTTTTTTGCTGCTCTTTTTAAATCTTGCTTGCATGAAATTTGTTAATTATGAAAAATCGTATAAGTAGTTTAATTTGTTTAATTCTTATTTTTTCTTGCAATAAGAATTCAATCGAAACGCCAAGTCAAAATAATTCGTTAGATAATACTTCCTTAACTCCTAGTGGATTTAAGATTGATAGCGCTTTTAATCAAAATAATAATTCTTTAGTTTCAATATCATGGGCGCCAGTTAATGTAAATGCGTATAAGTCAATTAAAATATATAGAGGACTTTCGCCCAGTACTAGTGCTTTAATTGCAACTACCACCGCTACAGAAAGTAAATTTGTTGATTCAAATAATGTAAAAACTGGTACAGTATATTATTATAAGATCTCTGCAGTTAATATTAAAGATAAGGAGTCAAACTTTACAAATGAACTAAATATAACAACACCTCAGTTGAAACAAAAACTTGAAAATAATAGTTTTGAATTATCGTCAGTAACAAATCTGGTTTTAGCAGAGGGATCATCAAGTATTTTTGAATTTGGTAATGTGCTTGCATTGGATTCAAATGGTAAAAGTTCAAGTTTGAAAATTCCAGATGCAAAATCATATAGTTTAATAGTAAATTATATGGTGCCATGTACAAAATCATTGCTCTATCTGAATGGCAGTTTAACTGTCCAGTACAATAGTGGTAAAATTCAATCCTATAGAAATTTTATATTAGATACTAAAACGGGTAGTTTCTATCAACTTGAAAATGATTTTGGAGCATTGTGGAGTAGGACAGGAAGTAGAAAAACTCCATGGGTTAATGGTACTATACAATATGATGCAAATGAAAATATTTATATTCAATCGAAAGTGGATGCTTTAATTCAAGAGATGACAAAATTTTCATTTGTAAAAACATCTGATTCTACGATAAGAGTTACAACGAATGTTTTTAATTTAATTGGGGAATCTTATTACTTTAATTATTTCATATTACCATCAGGTGATATCTTTTATATGAATAAAGAAAATATGAGTAATATGGCTTGGAAAATCAGATTTAATAGCGGTGCAACTAAGGATATTTCATTGACGCAAGGTAAACCTTTGGTTATTAGTGGTAAGACCTATTTTTCTTCTGTAAATACAAGTAAATGTTTTATCATAAATGATTCTAAAGGGCAACCGATCATTTTTGTAAATGGTGATTCAGCACAAATTGCACCAATAAATATAATTAATGCAGAAAAATATATGCCTTTTTATATTAAAATTAATGGGTCTGATGTTACCTTCCAGCCTGTGGGAACAAAATATTTTGATGCAAGAATTAAGTCTTCAATAGTAAATGGTCCTTTAACTACCAATGCAGATTTATTTACTGATTATTATCACGGAATGTGGTATTTTCCTAAAGGTTCAAATCATATATTTACAAATAGAGGATATGGTGGTTCAAATGATCCAAGTACCTGGTGGAAATATGATGACACAAATAATTCGTTAACACTAGCATTCTTGCCATTCAGCCCAATTGAATTTACTACATATTCTAATCTAACGACTCGTTCTTATGACAATGCATTTGTCATAATTAAAAGAGATATTTATAGTATTGATTTAAATGATTTTAAATACATTAAAACACCATCTATAAATTATCAAATTTATTTAACTAGCTATGTTGGAGATGGAAGGGTACAGTTCTATGGTATTAGTTATTTAACAGGCAACAAAGTGCTTGGAGAATTTAATAAAAATGGAGATGTGAAACTGATAAAAGAGTTTGATAATAGCGTTACTATTAAAGATATTGTCAAAATAGGGACATTTTAATTAAAAATACAAGTTATTAATTAATAATAGTTTTTATAATTTATTAATACTTTTTGTATTTCTAATTTAGAAAGGATAGATTAAAACTTAAACTATGAAAAGAGTAATCTTTGCTTTGGGCGTTGTAATGGAGAAAACGCACATATTGACCACCCTATAGCGCTGCAAACTGACCACCCTAAGTTGTTGTTTTTTCAAAGAGTGTAAAGAGCTGTTTGGGTAGATTAAAAATAAGGGTTTTTATTCTTTTTCCTCCTCTTTGGTTATTTGTTTTTTACTAGTTCCTTCGGTAAAATACCTGAGTACCTGTCTTAACTTGAGCATAGCGATGGGTTTATTAGCCATAGTCTACTGTGTTGGTTTAATTACCAACTTCAGTATTTATGGTATCCCAAACAAATACTCTTTAACTCTTTTTAAGGGGTGGTCAATTTACTGCGCTACAGGGGGGTCAACTTCGAGCGCCACGAGGGGTCAATTTGAAACGCGATGAGGGGGTCAGTTTAAGCGTTTTTTCCATTTTCATCTTTATATTCAAAATAAAGATGGAAGCTTTTCTATGGACAATTCCAAAATCACTTACAATATAAATTCTCAACGACATAGTGGTAATCCTGGTTCATCATGGAAGCCATGGTTAATTTTACATGATTTTAACGGTGATGGACAGACAGATTTTTCTTACATAGACCCTCATAATTATTGGAATAAATCATTAACAAAGAAATCGGTATTTATAAGAACAGGAAATCAATTTATAGAAGATGATATCTATAAATATGATGTATTTCTAAATAGTATAAAGCCGAAATAAACTCTGCTACAATATTTTATATTGATTATATATCTAACTTTACACTACCCCCAAAGGTTAGATTAAAACTTAAACTATGAAAAGAGGAATCTTTCTATTTTGTATTTTCTTTCCTATTATATCAAATAGCCAACAAATAGTTACAAAAGTTAAGACATCTTTATTTGACCTCAATTTCCTAAAAATAGGTACTGAAAGTAATGGTCAGGGTTTAGGAGGCGTAATGACTAATACAGTATCCTCAAGTTTGATGTATCGTTCAAAAGGGGTGGACAACATAATTTCTATTCCAAATTATGGAGCAAAAGATTTATTTCCGTTACATTTTGTAAATAAAAATAATAATTGGGTAATTGACTCTATCTATTATGGAGTTCCAATTGTTGGCAGGAATTACTCATTTGTTGATACATCAGGTACATTAGCTTTTGCTGATCATGGAAGGGAATATGGTGATCGTAAAACATGGCCATATGGTCATCTTTGGTTCCTAAAAAATATAAATGGTAAGATTAATTGGCAGCAAGTATCAAAATACAAAAGTTTTTTTCATAGTGTTGCAACTGGTGATCTTAATAATGACGGTAGAATAGATTTAGTGGGCTTGCATATGCAGTCTTATAACACATGGAATGGGTATTCCAATTTGCAAACATTCAAACAGAATGAGAATGGAAGTTTTTCAGAATGGTATGATATTTTAACAGATGCTCAGGTACCTTCTGAATTTGGGAGTAGTGCAGGTTCAGTTTTTGTCAAGGATCTTTATGGCAATAAATTACCAGAGATAGTAAGAGCTACATATGGACAAGGTGCTGACAAGGGAAGGTATGCTTTAATGTTTTTTGAGTTCGATTCTATAGCAAAAATATACAAGTATAGTAAGACCACGGTGGACCTAGGGATATTTGGTAAAGATCAAACAGTAGGTTCTACCTCAATTCAGTCGATTGATTTTAATAAAGATGGGAATTTAGATCTTGCTGTAGCATTTGAGGGAAACTATAATGGTATACAACTATGGAAGAATGATGGGAATGGTAATTTTAAATCAGACCAATATTTTGCGTTTACTGGGGGTAACTATGGGGATACTTCCGGATTTTCAATTCGTGAATTTGAAGTAGCAGATATAGATCAGGATGGTTGGCCTGATATACTTGCTCATCCAAGTGGTTTTGATACACGTTTTCGAATAGACCCACAGCCTGCTCCAAGTCAAAATACAAAAGGCAAGGGGATTCGCCTTAATACTGCGATTTGGAAAAATAACAAAGGAACTTTTGGTTTTTTAGAAAAAGAGTTGGCATTTCCTGGGCTTTATCCAGGGTTTATGAAAGGTTTTTATATTAATAACGACGTAAGATATTTTGGATTTGAAAATGCTGAATTCACTAATGATTCACCTCGTTTACATATTTTCAAACTTTATGATATTACAATCCATTTTTGCAATAATTTAATTAAACCTACCTTCAACACCACCAAATACTCCTTCTGCTCTGGAGATTCATTAAAAATTGTAGTTTCAAATATTAACAAAGGCGATTCCTTAAAATGGTATTATGGCACCAAGAGTGATTTAACAAACGTCAGTAATAAAACTTTTACAGATAGTACAAAATTATTTGTAACAAGAACCGATAGTGTCGGATGTATTATATCATCAGATACCATACAAATAAAAAAATTCGGTTTCCCATCAGCCCCCTCAATTACTCGCGACACTGCTAACTTCTTATTATCAGGCGTACCAGGAACCACATGGTATAAAGATGGATCTGCGATTACCGATACAGCACAAAAGTATAAACCAACAGCTGCAGGATCTTACACGGCAAAGACAACGACCAATGGTTGTACAAGTGTCATGAGCGCAGCTTATTATTATTTAGTAACTGATATTATCAACTTAAGTAAAGACGAGTTTATCAAACTAGCGCCGAATCCATTTATCAATCAACTCAACTTTGATTTCGTAGTGAAGGGGTACCAAAGGTTAAATATTGAAGTGTTTGATGTTGCAACAGGAACTAAGGTCGCGAGTCAGCCAAATCTAACTGCAGGCAGTAGAATTACTTTAGGTCATTTATCCGCAGGTACCTTTGTGATTAGGGTAACCTCAACTGACAATAAAATATCCTATCAATTTAAGATGGTTAAACTGTAACTATGTCTAGTTGTTTTAGTTGAGTTATAAACCTGATCTAAACTGATGCTAAAATAGGCTAGAAAGAACCCGTTTGCTACACATTCTGCTACAGGCATAAAATAACCCATTGAAAATCAATGGGTTAAGTGTTTTAAAGCGGACCGGACGGTGAGTTCTAACTTAACTCAAACTCATCTTAAACCATCTAATTCATCAGATATAAAGGAGTTATAATTATATTTTTCTTTACATAACAGCTCCAAATAGGGTTAAATAGGGGGTAGTAGCTACATGTTCTGCTACAGATTTTATATTGATTATATGTTTAACTTTATATTACCCCCAAAGGATTGATTAAAACTTAAATTATGAAAAAAGTAATTTTTATTTTTGGGGTCTTTTCATTTTTTTCTCTAAAAGTATTTTCACAAAATATCATTAAAGATTCGCTAGAGATTAATAAAGCCTGGTGGGGTAGAATGGTACAAAAATATCCAGGTTTTCATGGTACAAACAATCGCTGGATGTCTACTGGCGACTTTAATAAGGATGGATTACCTGATATTGTTTTACAGTTTGCGGCAGTTGGTAGTGGGAATAATGGGATGTTTTGGCAAGATAGCTTAGAAAATTCAAAAAGGTTCAAAGGCGTATTTATAAATAAAGGAAATCAGTATTTTATTTTAGATACTAATTTAGTTTATTTTTTTAAAGGTGGAGATGATGGTCATATCGTTTTAGATTTAAATGGAGATGGGAATCTTGATGTTTATCAACCAACTGACAATTGGCATGGTGCAAGAAATAAGACACCAATTTGGTATAAGGATTCCACAAATATGGGTGAGTATGTATTTATAAATAATTCTAACAACTCTTTTGCCGGTTCTTTTGTAAATGACACTACTTTAAATAGTCCTTTTTCTACAAGTGGTTCTACAAGGCATTATCAAATTATAGATATAGATAATGATAAAAATGATGAAATTGTATTTGAAGGTTTGTATGATGAATTACCCAAAGTAATTCCAACTAGGTATCCTGATGAAGACTCTATTCAAGTTTTTGACTTTAATTTATCAGTAAATAAGCTTTATCGGAAAACACTTCAAAAAATTCAGACTAATGATTCAGATACTTTATTTCGAAATAGAAAATTTCAGGCAATGTTCACAAAAAAGGATACTGTATATGGACTTTTGAAAGATCCAAGGAGTGAAAATATTCCCTCTGAATTAGATTATTTTGGATTTTATACTGCTACACAAAAAAAAGTTATATCAAAAATTACAATACCGCCAGGTTTGTCAAAAAGGCCATTCCATAATACAGGAAGACAGGGCTATGTTCAAGATTTAGATGGTGATGGTGTAAATGAATATATATTTTCACTTTGGAAATCCTTGGATGAAACTACCTATGTAACAATTTTTGATACTTATGGTAAGGAAATAAGTTATAAATTTTTTGACGATAGCATTAATTTCAAAATTGGTAAAATTAAAGCTGGCATTTCAGATGTATTTGATGATATCAACAATGATGGTTATGTTGATATTATACCAATACATGGAATTGGTTTTAAGTACAATGGGCAATTTTCGTATTTCCAATTTAACTCTACCAAAAGAAAATTTGAGATAAAGTTATTGCATAATTATCCGGTTAAATTTAATGATGAATTAACATCAGCTGATTCACTTAGCTTTTGGCCAGATTATAATTATACAACACATACATTTTTCTTACAGTACTTCAATTCTAGAAAAGATCAAGATTTTATTTTTACATCAATTAAATCATATGCAGTTAATTGCGATTTTCTCACTCCGCCGTTATTTCAACTTGAAAAAAGTACCGTTTGTTTACAAGGGGATAGTATTAAATTGAGTTTATTAAATAAAAATAACTCATCAACTTATAATTTGTTTTTGAATAATAAAATGATATATTCAAATTCAGATAAGGTTACTTATGCTATTAAGGATACTGGATTTATAAAAATTGTTGAAAATAATTCCCAAGGTTGTTTTCTAAAATCTGACTCTTTAAAAATTAATAAAAATTCTATACCATCATCACCAATGCTTTCCAGAGATACTGCAAACTATTTAGTTTCAAATACAGCTATTGGAAACACATGGTATAAAGACGGAGTAGTAATAACCGATACCACTCAAAAGATTAAACCAACAGTTCCTGGTTCCTACACAGTAAAGGCTACTCAAAATGGATGTATAAGTACTGCAAGTAATGCTTATTACTATATTGTCACAGATGTTATTAATCTTAGTTCTGATGAGTTTATTAAACTAGCGCCTAATCCATTTATCAATCAACTCAACTTTGACTTTATAGTAAAGGGGTATCAAAGGTTAAATCTAGAGGTATTTGATATAGCCACTGGAACTAAGGTTGCAAGTCAGCCCAATTTAACTGCAGGCACTAAAATTACATTAGGTCAGTTATCAGCAGGTACCTATGTGATTAGAGTAACCTCAAATGACAATAAAATATCTTATCAATTTAAGATGGTAAAACTGTAAATACATCTAGAGTTGAAACCTGATCTAAACTGATGCTAAAATAGGGTAGAAAGGAACGGTTTGCTACACATTCTGCTACACGCATAAAATAACCCATTGAAAATCAATTGGTTAAGTGTTTTAAAGCGGACCGGACGGTGAGTTCTAACTTAACTCAAACACCTCTCAAACCACCTAATTCATCAGATATAAAGTATTTATAATTATACTTTTCTTGTCATATAAGCCCCAAATGGGTTTAAATAGGGGGGTAGTAGCTACGGATGCTGCTACATATTAAAAGACGCCTTGAAATTTCAATAAATACAATTTTATTTACAATAATGATTAATAGAATATAAAGTTTTAAGTATTAAATAATTTTAATTGCAATTACCATAATGTGAAAAGCATAAAATATATAAGTAATAGTCACTTTTCTTAAACTTTTGATTAATAATTATTTAACAGTGTAAAATTGGTAAAATCTAGCTTAAATTTGTTACTAGTGTAAAATCCGGTTTATTTTTAATTATGTATGAAATTTTTTATTTAGGGAGTATATTTTGTGCTTTGGTCACAATTTATTTGCTTTTATTTAAAGAGAATGCTTTGCGTTCTTATCCTGATTATTTATTATCACTGGTTTACTTATTAATTATATGGACATCAATAATATATTTATCTATATACCACGGGTGGATAATTCATGTTCCCCATATATACAAAACTGCTGCTCCTATTAATTTTATTGTTCCACCTTTCACATTTTTATATGTCAGAGCAGTATTGTATAATGAGCAAAAGTTTTCAAAAAATGATTTATGGCATTTTATACCTTTTGGTTTAATTGTTATCAATTATTTTCCTTTTTATTTTTTATCAACAAGTATAAAGTCTGGGATTATTTTACAAATAGTAAAAAATTTGGATTTGACATTTAGGTATGAAGCTGGGATCATTCCTGAGAGTGCGGTATCATTTTTAAGAATTTTTCAAAATTTAATATATATTATATTGCAATGGATGTTGATTCTTAAATTTAAGAACAACCTTCAGCGGGCTGAATTAAAGAAGCAAATAGTTGAAGTAATTAAATGGCTTAAAATTTTTACTTTAGCCGGCACTTTGTTTTTTATAGCAATTATTGTTTTGACTATATTGGCTATAATTTATAATTCTGTTTTTACAATTGGGGTACTTAATTTTGTTCCAGGTTTTTTATATGCTACTAGTTTTTTTGTCATAAGTACGTATCTTTTAACACACCAAGAAATCCTATCAGGCTTACCTTTTATAAAATATAAAAATACTCCCTCGAATTTGATATCGGATCAGGAAGACAAGCTAGCCTTTATTGATGAGGACTTTTCGATTGCAAAGGAAGCAATTGATAC
>JBIIRW010000079.1:0-7687 GCA_044341385.1 Sediminibacterium sp.
CGAGCACATTAAATGCTGTTTTTCCATCACTTACAGGCACGATCACATTTTCAATATGATTGCCTTGTTGTAATCTGATATTTTTAAATACCGGAATACTATTTTGCATCATTTCCTTTTTACGGTAATCGTAATGCCCAATCGTTTCCTGATATACTAATTCAATTAAATCATTTTCCTTAGCGGAAGTAAATTGTTCCAATGAAATTTTACTATCTAATCCAAACTGTACAATAAGTCCCAACTTGAATGCTTCGTAATCATTCATTGTTTTATGATTCACCACCAACCCTTCTACTACTTGATAAAAAGCGTTGTCTAAATCCAATGCCAATCTTTCTCCAAACAATGCGTGACTTCTCTTTTTATAAATCACGGATCTTTGTTTGTTCATCACATCATCATATTCCAACAAACGCTTACGGATACCAAAGTTATTTTCCTCTACTTTTTTCTGTGCACGCTCAATTGATTTTGTAATCATGCTGTGCTGAATTACTTCTCCTTCCTTGTATCCAGCAAAGTCCATGATTTTTGCAATTCTTTCGCTACCAAACATGCGCATCAAATCATCTTCCAATGAAACAAAGAATAAAGAAGATCCTGGATCCCCTTGACGACCCGCACGACCACGTAACTGTCTGTCCACACGACGCGACTCATGCCTTTCTGTACCTAATATTGCTAAACCACCCGCCGCTTTTACTTCGGGACTTAATTTAATATCCGTTCCACGACCTGCCATGTTCGTAGCAATTGTAACTGCACCCGTTAAACCAGCTTCTGCAACTACTTGCGCCTCACGTGCATGTTGTTTCGCATTCAATACATTGTGTGGAATATTTTTTTGACGCAACATTCTACTCAACAATTCACTTACTTCTACTGAAGTTGTACCACATAAAACTGGACGTCCTTTTTCACGCAAGTCCACAATGGCATCAATGACCGCACCAAATTTTTCACGCTTGGTTTTGTACACCAAATCCTGATCATCAATACGTATTGCTGGAATATTTGTTGGTATAGAAACTACATCTAATTTATAAATGCTCCAAAACTCAGAAGCCTCAGTTTCCGCAGTACCTGTCATACCCGCCAACTTATGGTACATTCTGAAAAAGTTTTGCAAAGTAATAGTCGCATAGGTTTGACTCGCCGCTTCAATTTTTACATTTTCCTTTGCTTCAATCGCTTGGTGCAAGCCATCAGAATAACGGCGACCTTCCATGATACGACCTGTTTGCTCATCTACAATTTTTACTTGCCCTTCAATCACCACATACTCCACATCATTATCAAATAAAGTGTAGGCTTTTAACAATTGATTCACCGTATGTATACGATCGGACTTAATGCTGTAATCATTAATGATGACTTCCTTTTGTTGTAATTTATCCTCAGGATTTATTGCTGTATTTTGATCAATCGCATTTAGCTCAATACTAATATCTGGCAATAAAAAGAAGTTTGGATCCTCCCCTGATTTTGTAATTAACTGTAATCCCTTTTCAGTCAATTCCACTGAATTATTTTTTTCATCAATATGGAAATACAACTCCGCATCCACAGCTGGCATCTCACGTTGTTGATCCGCTAAATAATGATTTTCTGCTTTTTGTAATTTTACACGAATACCTGGCTCACTTAAATATTTAATAATGGCGCCATTCTTAGGCAAGCCTCTGAATGCACGATACAAAGCCAATCCACCATCTTTCACATCATCATTCCCTTCTGCTATTTTTTTCTTTGCTTCAATTAAAAATTGATTCACTACTTTTTTCTGAATGTCTACCAATTTTTCAATCCTTGGTTTTAATTCAAAAAATTGTTGCTCTCCTGTTGGATGACCAATTGGACCAGAAATAATTAAAGGGGTACGCGCATCATCAATCAATACACTATCCACCTCATCCACCATGGCAAAATGATGTTTGCGTTGTACCATTTCCTCCGGTGTATGCACCATATTATCCCGCAAGTAATCAAATCCAAATTCATTGTTGGTTCCGTAAGTGATATCAGCACGATATGCATCGCGACGCTCCTCAGAGTTAGGTTGATGTTTGTCGATACAATCTACCGTTAAACCCAGCCACTCAAATAAAGTTCCATTCCACTCACTATCTCTTTTGGCTAAGTAATCATTCACCGTTACAATATGCACCCCTTCACCCGATAAAGCATTTAAATAAGCAGGCAAAGTGGAAACCAAAGTTTTACCCTCCCCGGTGGACATTTCCGCAATTTTTCCCTCATGCAAAACGATACCTCCAATCAACTGCACATCATAATGAACCATATTCCAAGTAATGGGCATCCCAGCCGCTTTCCATGTTGTTTGGAAAACCGACTCCTCGCCTTTGATACTTACATATTCCTTTTTGACAGAAAACTGACGGTCTAATTCAGTAGCCGTGGACACTAATTCGGTATTATTTGTAAAACGACGTGCTGCTTCCTTCACTACCGCAAAAGCTTCGGGCAATAAATCCATTAAAATGGTCTCCAAAGCATTATCACGGTCTTTTTTTAATGCATCTATGTTTTGATAAATCGAATCACGCCCCATAAACTCGCTCATTGGAAGCGCTTCCGCTTTGGCTTGTTCTGCCTGTATAGTTTCATCAATAGCTGCCAAATGCGCAGTGATGCGCGCTTTAAATTCCGTGGTTTTACCGCGCAATGCATCATTTGAAAGTTGTTCATAGGACGCAAAATGCCCATTGATTATAGGCACTAAATGTGCTATTTTTTTAACATCTTTCTCACTTTTAGATCCGCCGAATATTTTACTTATAAATTGCAACATAGTCCTATGATAAATTATATATAATCCCTTATTAGCAATCAGTATGCCAATGACATTTTGGCCACTAGACAAGGGGTGTCAAAGGTAAGCATTTGAAGGCAGTTTGGCCATTTTATGGGCCTGGGAATATAAAAATTAACTTGCAGGGCCTGAAAAGTGAAAAATGAACGAAAAAATGATACCTTTGCTCGCCTTAAGTACCCCTTAATTTTAAGCGGGATTCATTAAGAAAAATCGGAAAATTTACTACTATGGCAGGTCAATTGAATGAAGTAAGAAATAGGATCAAAAGTACGCAATCTACCCAGCAGCTTACAAAAGCAATGAAAATGGTGAGTGCGGCAAAATTACGTCGTGCACAAGATGCGATTACACAGATGCGTCCTTATACACGTAAGTTGCAGGAAATGTTAGGTAATATTTTAAGCAGTTTAGATGGTGACGTAAATTTAGCTTTGGCGGAAACTCGCCCAGTGAATAATGTATTACTGATCGTTATTACTTCAGATAGAGGATTGTGCGGAGGCTATAATGCCAACTTGGTAAAATTGGCCAAAACCACCATTACCGAAAAATATCCGAAACAAAAAGTGACCATTTGGAACATTGGTAAAAAAGGATATGAAAGTTTAAGCAAAGCAGGTTTTACAACCAACGCTAATTTTAAAGATATCTTTTTAAATCTCAGTTTTGCAAATGTGCAATTAGCTGCGCAAGCAGCCATGGAAGCTTTTTCAAATAAAGAGTTTGATGCAATAGAAATTATATACAGCGAGTTTAAAAATGCCGCTACACAAGTATTTACAGCGGAGCAATTTTTGCCAGTTCCTAAGATTATAAAAAAAGAAAATCAGAAAAAAATAGATTTCATTTTTGAGCCACACAAAGAAGTTTTGGTCGCTGAATTAATGCCAAAAATATTGAACACCCAATTATTCAAAGCGGTACTAGATGCAAACGCAAGTGAGCATGGTGCAAGAATGACAGCGATGGATAAGGCAAGTGAAAACGCAAACGAATTATTGAAATCATTGAAATTATCATACAACCGTGCACGTCAAGCAGCCATTACAACCGAATTAACGGAAATTGTAAGTGGAGCTGCAGCATTAAACGGATAAGAATACAAACCTATTATGGAAATAAGCCAAATCATTCCGCATATTGAAGCCTTAGTTTTTGCAAGTGAAAAAGCACTAAATGCAAATGACATTACTGAGCTTATTAACAACGCTTTTGGATTTTTAGAAGAACGCATTACATTGAGCCAAGTGGAGTCAGCTTTAGAAGGTATTCAAGAAAAATATGCAACGGAATTTTATCCATTTGAATTAAAACAAAGTGGTGGCGGTTGGCAATTCTTAACTAAGCCGAATTTTCATAATACTATTGCACAATTAAACGGCGATAAGTTTTTAAAACGTTTATCAAACGCTGCACTTGAATCATTGGCGATTATTGCTTACAAGCAACCCATCACTAAAGGGGAAGTAGAAGCGATTCGTGGTGTGAATAGTGATTACTCGATACAAAAGTTATTAGAGAAAGAATTAATTACCATAAGTGGTCGCAATGAAAATATGCCAGGTAAGCCATTGGTATATTCTACATCCGTTAATTTCATGGATTATTTCGGTATCAATTCTACCGATGATTTACCTAAAATTAGAGAAGTATTAGCAGATCAAATTGTGGAAGCAACTGTAGTTAAACCAGAAGATTTTACCGACAATAGTGTATTTAATCAAACCGCTGAATTAGATGCTGCCATTGAAGCTGAAGCGGATTTGGACACACCTAATGCCGAAGAAGAAACTGGTGATTATAATGCAGATGCTATTGATGCTGCAGATCACGAGGACAATGCGCCTGAACAACCAGAATAGCAAAAGTCCCCTCCTTTACATTTTCTCAAATTATCCCGACTGATTTCGCATAAAAACATCAGTTCTAATTGTATCTTCGTAGCATGAAGTCAAGTTTAACTTACGGGCAATTAAAGCAAGCAGCTGAAAAATTTGGTACGCCCTTGTATGTATATCATGCTGAAAAGATTGTATCACAATATCAAAATCTGGTGAAGCAATTTGACATGAATCAAACGCGTTTTTTTTATGCTTGTAAAGCCCTCACCAATATTCATATTTTACAAGTAGTAAAAAATGCAGGTTGCCCAATTGACTGCAGCTCCATTAATGAAGTGAAGTTGGCTTTGCATGTTGGATTTGAACCAAAAAATATTTTATATACTAGCAATAGTGTCTCTTTTGATGAAATTTGCGAAGCGGTTTCTTTGGGCATTAATTTAAATATTGATAGCTTATCCAATTTAGAAAAGTTTGGTGCAAAATTTGGAAACACTTATGCAGTAGGCGTTCGTATTCGACCCAATATTATGGCTGGCGGTAATCTTAAAATTTCAACAGGACACGATAAAAGTAAATTTGGGATACCGGTTACACAATTAAAAGAGTTAAAAACGATTCAAGAAAAATACCAAATTAATATTACCACCTTACATATACATACGGGTAGTGAAATAAAGGAAGTAAGTGTGTTTTTACAATCAGCTGATGTTTTTGAAAGTATATTAGTTGAATTTCCATCCGTCCAGGTTTTGGATTTTGGCGGCGGGTTCAAAGTGCCCTATACGCCGAATGAAAAAGGAACGGATATTGCTTTATTAGGAAGCGAGGTAAATAAAGTGATGAAAAAAATGTCTGAAAAATTTGGACGACCGCTCATTGCTTGGTTTGAACCAGGAAAATATTTGGTAAGTGAAGCGGGCTATTTTATTACACAAGTGAATGTATTAAAGGAGAATGGTGAAATTACATTTGCAGGTATTAATACAGGCCTCAATCATTTAATCAGACCTATGTTTTATGACGCCTATCATCATATTGATAATATTAGTCATCCTAATCAAGCAACAAAAAATTATGCAGTAGTTGGAAATATTTGCGAAACGGATACTTTTGCGTGGGACCGCCCTATTCCAGCCATTTCCGAAGGTGATTTTTTAGTTTTTTATAATGCGGGCGCTTATGGATACGAAATGTCCAGTAATTATAATGCACGCTACAAACCAGCGCAGGTTTTATTTGAAAAAGAGGAAGCAAAATTAATTAGCCGCGCAGATACTTTTACTGATTTATTGAATTTGCAAACACCATTGAACTCATAAGCATGATTGAAGTAAAAAATATATCAAAAGCTTTTGAAGGCAAAGTAATTATTGACGACATAACTGCGCAATTTAAACCTGGTATTTGTAATTTAATTATTGGAACCAGCGGAAGCGGGAAGACGGTTTTAACCAAATGCATCGTTGATTTAATTGCTGCAGATAAAGGAAAGATATTTTTTGATGGTGAAGAATTACACAGCATGTCCAAAGAAGAAAGAAAAGAATTGCGCAATAATATAGGAATGCTTTTTCAAGGCAACGCTTTATTTGATTCAAAAACAGTGGAAGAAAATGTACGTTTCCCTTTGGATATGTTTACCCATTTAAGTATAGCAGAAAAAAATAAAACAGTATCAGAAACTTTAGCAAGGGTAAACCTACTGGGGGTAAACGAAAAGTATCCTGCTGAGATTAGCGGTGGAATGAAAAAAAGAGTAGCATTGGCCCGTGCCATCATCATGAAACCGAAATACTTATTTTGCGACGAGCCCAATTCAGGATTGGACCCACAAACATCCATGGTCATTGATAAACTCATTCAAGATATTACTACCGAGTTTAACATCACCACTATTGTAGTCACACATGACATGAATAGTGTGATGGAAATAGGTAACCATATTATCTATTTACACCAGGGTAAAAAAGAATGGGAAGGGACGAATGCCGAAATCATCTATAGCAAAAACGAGTTATTAAACAATTTTATATTTGCATCAAAATTTTTACAAGACGCAAAATCAATGCGTATGACACAACAATAAAATAATTACAATGAAAAAAGTTATCCTAAGCCTTTTAACTATGTTGATCATTGGACAGGCATCAGCACAAAGTTTAGATGTTAAACCTGATCCAAATGCGCCTTACCTAAAAGATAAAAATTTACCTACTTTCACCTTAACCCTAATTGACGGCAGAGAGGTTACTAATAAAACGATCCCAAAGTATAAATATACTTGCATCATTTTTTTTAGCCCTGATTGTTCTCATTGCGAAACTGAAGCTGCTACTATTAATAAGTATAAGGACAAATTAACAAACGTTTTATTCATTTGGGACAGCTATCGTGACATGATTGCCATTCAGGCTTTTGCAGACAAATTTAACTTTGTAGGCCGTCCTAATATACTCATAGGTCGCGACCCTAGCTATATGATCCCTACCTTTTTTCGTCCTAAAATGACTCCATTTGTGGCATTATATAAAAACAACCAATTGGTGAAAGTGTATGAAAAAGGGGCAGATATTTTTGACTTAATAAAAATAATAGAAAGCAAATAACTAACTTTGCTGCGTAAAAATATTAAACACTTATTTTAAATAAAAAAACATGAAAATTACAGTCGTAGGTGCAGGTGCCGTGGGTGCTACATGTGCTGATAATATTGCCCGTAAAGAATTAGCAACAGAATTGGTTTTATTAGATATTAAAGAGGGATTTGCAGAAGGTAAAGCACAGGATATGATGCAGACGGCTGCTTTATTGGGTTTTGATACACGCATTTCTGGATCAACGAATGATTATTCAAAAACCGCAAATTCAGATGTCGTGGTGATTACTTCAGGTTTACCTCGTAAACCAGGTATGACACGTGAGGAATTAATTGGCACGAACGCAGGTATTGTAAAAGGAGTTTGTGAGAACATTTTAAAGCATTCTCCTAACACGATCATTATAG
>JBIIRW010000015.1:0-25669 GCA_044341385.1 Sediminibacterium sp.
ATGAAATTAACAGATGGTTTATTTCTTGAAGTATTTAAAGAAGTAGCCAAAGAATATCCTGAATTAAAATCGGACGATGTGATTGTGGATGACTTATGTATGAAATTAGTAAGTCGCCCTGATTTGTTTGATGTGATTGTTTTAACTAATTTACAGGGAGACATTGTGAGTGACTTATGTGCTGGATTGGTGGGTGGACTTGGTTTTGCGCCCTCTGCAAATATTGGGGATCATATTTCAATTTTTGAAGCAGTACATGGCACTGCACCAGATATTGCTGGAAAAAATATTGCCAATCCTACTTCATTATTATTAAGTGGCTTAAGTATGCTTCGACACTTGGGATTGATGGAGCAAGCAGTGGTGATTGAAAATGCATTATTGTATACTTTAGAGTCAGGCGTGCATACCGGTGACTTTGGCGATAAAAATATTCCTTCCGTAAATACCACTGTATTTGCACAAGCGATTATTGATAATTTTGGCAAACAACCCAAGCACAATCCAAAACCATTCTTGCCTAATTTTTATGTAACGCCCACGAATTTTAAATTGGAACACAACCCAATGTTGCAAAGTGATTTAAGAGATCATCATAAAATTGTTGGGGTTGATTTTTTTATTGAAAGTGCGGATCAACCAAAAATAATTGCGGATAAATGTTTAACGCATGCGAGCGAAACGCTTACTTTGGTCACCATTACCAATAGGGGAACACAGGTATGGCCATCAGGTTCAGTTTTTACCAATTTGGTGAACCAATTTTATTGTCGTTTTGAAACCGTGAATGAAGCGCCACTATCACAGGATCAGGTCATTGATTTGTACCGATCTTTGGCCAAGGATTTCAAAATTTGTTCCTTAGAAGTACTGAATATGTGGGCCGATAAAAAAGCGTATAGTTTGGCCCAAGGCCAGTAGTTACATAAGATTTAAAGCTTTCGCCTTTAAATTGCTTGTTTTTACTATAAATTTCCCTTTTCCGGCTTGAAAAAAACCATTTTTAGTGTAATTTCACCTCTCATTTACAAAATAGTCTTTTACCTATGGCTGAAGTAATCTTAATGCCCCGTTTGAGTGATACAATGACTGAAGGAGTTATTGCTGCATGGCATAAAAAAGTGGGGGATACTGTGAAAAAAGGAGATTTATTAGCCGAAATTGAAACGGATAAAGCAACCATGGAATTGGAGAGCTATCAACAAGGTGTTTTATTGCATGTAGGTACACCGCGTGGTGGCAAATTGCAAGTCAATGATTTATTGGCGATTATTGGAACTGCAGGAGAAGATGTTGCTGCATTAGTTGCACAAAATACCAACGCGGTACAAAATACTAATGAGGCGCCTGTAACTATAGCTGCTCCTGAAAATACAAAAGTGGAAACTGCTGCTCCTATAGCTGCAAGTACAGATAATATTGATTTCAGTAAGATGGATGAAGTGGTTTTAATGCCACGCTTAAGTGATACCATGACAGAGGGTGTGATTGCAGGATGGCAAAAAAAGGTAGGAGATGCAGTAAAAAAAGGAGAAATTTTAGCGGATATTGAAACGGATAAAGCGACCATGGAATTAGAATCCTATAAAGATGGGATTTTATTATACCAAGGTGCGCAAGCTGGAGAGAAAATTTTAGTGAATCAATTGTTATGTATCATCGGCCAACCAGGTTTAGATATTGATGCGATTGTGAAGTCAGTAAAAAATAGTTCCGATAGTCCAGCAGCTGCGCCAGTCGTTGAAGAATCCAAAGCAATACCTGCACCCACAGCTGCTCCAGTAGTTGCAGCAACTACTGCACCAACTGCAAGCGTTGTAAATGAAGGAAGAATTTTTGCTTCACCGCTTGCTAAAAAAATAGCCAAAGAAAAGGGGGTGGATTTAAAATTTGTAAAAGGATCAGGGGAACATGGAAGAATTACAAAAACTGATTTAGACAATTATACACCAGCAAGTGCAAACACTTATACAGCATCAGCGCCTATCGGGCAAGTAAGTTTTGAGGATACACCAGTATCACAAATGCGTAAAGTAATTGCGAAGCGTTTAAGCGAAAGTTTATTTACTGCGCCTCATTTTTATTTGACGATGAAAATAAATATGGATGCGGTAGTTGAAGCACGTGCAATGGTCAATGAAACTTCTCCAGTTAAAATAAGTTTTAATGATTTTATCGTTAAAGCTGTAGCACTTTCATTAAAACAACATCCTAAAGTAAACAGCAGTTGGTTGGGTGATGTAATTCGCACGAATCATCATGTAAATATTGGTATTGCAGTAGCAGTGGAAGAAGGCTTGTTGGTTCCTGTACTTCGTTTTGCAGATGGCTTAAGTTTATCGCAAATAAGTGTTTCTGTTAAGGAGTTCGCGAAAAAAGCTAAAGATAAAAAATTACAACCAGCCGATTGGGAAGGAAGCACTTTCACTATTTCTAACTTAGGCATGTTTGGTATAGATCAATTTACTGCGATCATTAATCCACCAGACGCATGTATATTAGCGGTTGGTGGTATTGCACAAGAACCTATTGTGAAAAATGGTCAAATTGTACCTGGCAATGTTATGAATGTGACCTTAAGCTGTGATCACCGTGTGGTAGATGGCGCAACAGGATCTGCATTTTTACAAACATTAAAGAGCTATTTAGAAGGACCAATTAAAATGTTTATTTAAAATAGCTGAGCAAGTATTAGCAATTAAAATTTATTGAAAGGCTCCGTTATCATAACAATAACTGAGTTTTTTTATAAACCAGTTTCAATGAAAATAAATATTTTTGAATACTCAGTTGTCAAATTTATTTACTTAAATTAAATACCTATTGAATGAAAAAATTATTGCAAGTTTTAAATGATTTTGAAAAGCAAGCGCCGCTTTATTTAAATAACAATAAAATGGTATCTGAAGCGAATGTTGGATGGCATATCATGCATAGCTGCTTGGTGATTACTTCAATTTCAGAAGCAATCAGGAGGTCAGATCCTTCACTATATAAAAAGCAGTTTAGTTGGAAAGCTTTTTTGGTATTGCTTTTAAATAAAATTCCGAGAGGAAAAGCAAAAGCGCCTTCTTTTACTCAGCCTGCTAGTGAAGTTTCGAGGGAGATGGTACTACAGCAAATAGCAGAGGCACGAAAAAGTGCTGAATCACTTTTGACTGCGGATAAAAATAAATATTTTACACACCCCATATTTGGGGACCTTCAATTGCCAACTGCGATTAAATTTTTATACGTACATAGCTATCATCACGAAAAAATAATAAAAGATATTTTACAATAAGATGATTAAAAAATCCCCGCTCGATGCATCGAGCGGGGATTTTTAGTTTGCGACTTTACTAATTACAAATTAGTCTAAATCGCAACCAATAGGTGCCCCTGGCGCAATAGTTAATGGTTTTGACAAAATCACTTTATCGGGACTCTTAATTCTTTCTATCGCATATTGATAATGTGCAGCATGTAATGGATCCGATTTAGTATATGCTTCTAATTTAGTTTTTAATTGCTTTAATCTTTGATGTGTGATACTGCGTACTTCATAGTTCGCATCCGTACTTTGACTAACTCCAAGCAACCAATGAAGTGTTTGTTGTTGCGTTTGTTGTTGAATGCTTCCAGCCAAGCCACTAGGTATTTTTATATACCAGGTGTTTTCAAGTATTTGGTCAAGAACATCATCCCAACCTATCACACTAGCTCTTGCTTTATTTTGTACCAATCGATTTGCGCGCTCCACATTAAATAAAAATCCTAGTTCAAAATCAGCCAAAGCTTCAGCTGCACTTAATGCATCAAAGCTCATACCCATTCTTTTTTCAAAAAGTTCACCAACGCCATAATATAAAGGAGGACGCGGTGGAATTAATTGTAAAATATTTTCAGGTAAGGTTAAAATTTCTGCGCTCAAACATTTCAGTGCTGCTTTTAAAGCTTTTTGTTGCATTTCATTTGATAAAATAGTTGGTTTTATTTGATTTGCATCGCCGCGAACGCTATAGGTATAGTTTATGCCCCCTATCACTTTGGTCACTGCTTCATATTGGTAACGGTGGTAATTATACAATGGCACTAATACATCTTCCAATTTTGATAATGGGGTGCCATTTGGAATGGCTTGTTCACCAAATTGACTGATTGCTTTTTTTCTTACATCAATTACTTGATTTAATCCAGCAACTGCATCCGCTTGGTTATCCCATAAATGCGCATTTGGATGAAAGCCACTTGCGGATCTTGCATCTGCATCTGCGATGAACTGTAATCCATTTTTTGAATTCTCAATCAGTAAATTTTGTAAAGCCTTATTTTCATCCATGGATTTATCAAAATCTTGATAACCATAGCTAATGGCGCGCTTATCCCATTCACCAATTTCGTTGGTATAGATATCTGAAAAATCAATGGCTCCTTTATCATTCACAAATACATTGGGGTGCGGGTAGTCCATCACGGAAGCGCGATTATTAAAACTCGATGCATAGTTATGTTGCAGTCCTAAGGTGTGGCCCACTTCGTGTGCAGCTAATTGTCTCAATCTGTGAACAGCTGCCGTGCGCATTTTATCGGTGACTGGCTGTCCATTCATATAAGGAGATAAGAGTGCTGTAAATATTAAATAATCCTGCCTTACCCTAAGCGAACCTAAAGTAACTTGGCCTTTTATAATTTCACCTGTTCTTGGATCGGTAATGGTTGCACCATAACTCCAACCGCGGGTAGAACGGTGTACCCAGTTAATCATATTGTAACGAATATCCATGGGGTCAGCGCTGTCAGGAAGTATTTGCACTTGAAATGCATTTTTATATCCTGCTGCTTCGTAGGCTTGGTTCCACCATCTGGCGCCCTCTAATAAAGCAGTACGGATAGGTTCAGGTGTGCCATTATCTAAATAGTATATGATTGGTTTCACTGCTTCACTGATAACTGCATTTGGATTTACTTTATTTAATCGATGCCTACTGATAAACATTTTTTGAATGGGCTCACTGATATCACTTCCATAATCGAAATAAGTAATTCCAAAATATCCACTTCTAATATCATACGCTCTTGGCTTGTAATTATTATCGGGCAATGCAACAAAGCTATGGTGCATTCTTAAAGTGATTGCTTCGGTAGACGGAGCCACCGCTTGCACAAATCTTCCAGCATCAGAACCGCCAACAAAAGTAAGGGTTGCTTCAAACTCGGAATTATTTGGAAAATTTTTTGTGTTAGTAATATAAATGGCGGAACGAGCTTCGTTCAAGGTGTAGGTTCCTTGTCTCATTTTTCTAATCTTATCGGCAGCGTTATGTGCGTCTCTTAAAAAGAAAGAGGTGGCGTCTACTAATACGGCATTGCCATCTTCGACTTCCACTGTAAAATTAAATAATACAGATTGTGCGAATGATTCATTAACAGCTTTTTGTTCTCTTGGGTCATTGGTTACTGCACGATAGTCCAAATTGGGTTGTGTAAGTAATACTTTTTTACCTACGCGATTAAAATACACAATTCTTGAATCACCAATTTGACCTCTGTCTAATCCAATATCATTTGACCCAAGCCCTGCTGGTAGCGAGTTTACATATAAAAATGGGTTGTTCCATTTGTCGATGACTAAGTAAATTTTTCCTTGCGTAGCATCCCAGTAGTAATTAAAATAACCTTTACGCAATTCCATGTTTTTTGTTTTTTCATTAATGGAATTACTTTGTGCATGTAATAGGAAAGGGAAAAATAATAGTAGTAATAAGTTTTTCATACATTTTGTTTTGACAATAAAAAAATCCTCCCATTCACGATTGATCGGAACGGGAGGATTAAGATATGAATTTTACCGCTAAATTTAAGCAGTAGGTGTATCAGTGGTAGGTTCAGTAAATAGTGTTGGTGCTACTACAGTCGCTTCAACAACAACTGGAGCTGGTGCAGGCGCTGCCTTTTTAGGGGCTACTTTTTTAACTACTTTCTTAGGAGCCACTTTCTTAGTTGCTTTTTTAGGCGCTACCTTTTTCTTAGGGGCTGCTTTTTTAACTGCCTTCTTAGGAGCCGCTTTCTTTGCTGCCTTTTTAGGTGCTACTTTTTTCTTAGGGGCTGCTTTTTTAACTGCCTTCTTAGGAGCCGCTTTCTTTGCTGCCTTTTTAGGTGCTACTTTTTTCTTAGGTGCTGCTTTTTTTGCTGCTTTTTTAGGAGCGGCTTTCTTTGCGGCCTTCTTAGGTGCTACTTTTTTCTTAGGTGCTACTTTTTTCTTAGGTGCTGCTTTTTTTGCTGCTTTCTTAGGAGCTGCTTTCTTTGCTGCCTTTTTAGGCGCTACTTTTTTCTTAGGAGCTGCTTTTTTTGCTACTTTCTTCTTGCTTGACTTTGCCATAATGATTATTTAATTTAGTTTGTAAAGTTGATTTTGATAAAAATACATTCTTTTATTTAAACAAAATAAATTCTATTCATCTATTTAATAATAGATTTGTAACATGAAATCACCAGTCACCTTAGTTGTAGGGGCGTCGCCCAATTCAGAACGCTATAGTTTTTTAGCAACTTGTTTATTAAATGAACATGGAATATCGGTATATCCTTATGGTATTAAAAAGGGAATGATAAACGATATCCCAATTTTGAATGAATGGCCCAACCAAATTCCTATAGATACGGTCACTTTATACCTTGGTTCCGCTGCTCAAACTGAATATATTGACCAAATTTTAGCCTTAAAGCCCCGTCGTATTATTTTTAATCCAGGTACTGAAAACCCAGTGTTAGCCGAACTTGCAGCTAAAACTGGCGTTGAAACATTAGAAGCTTGCACGCTCGTTTTGCTTAAAACGGGGCAATATTAATTTTTATACTGTCCCCAATTGGATTTGTCCAAACTTCTGTATTGAAGTGCTTCGCTAATATGGTTAATTTGAATATTAACGCTGTTGTCTAAGTCGGCAATACTTCGACTCACTTTAATAATTCGGTCAAAAGCCCGCGCACTCAGCTGAAATTTTTCCATAGCCATTTTTAATATGGCTTCACTATCGCTAGTAAGGGAGCAATATTTTTTTAGCTGACTTCTATTCATTTGCGCATTGGTATAGATCCCAGCTTCGTTTTTAAATCGATGACTTTGAATTTCTCTCGCATTTTTGACCCTATTAGCTATAATCGCAGAAGTTTCTTCCTGTTTTGAAGCCCTTAGTTCACTATAAAGCACTGGAACTACCTCAATATGCATATCAATTCGATCTAATAAGGGCCCTGAAATTTTATGCATATATTTTTGAATTACAGCTGGACTACAATGACATTCCTTTTTCGGATGGTTGTAATAGCCACAAGGGCATGGGTTCATAGCCGCCATTAGCATAAACCTAGCGGGAAAAGTGACACTCATTTTGGCTCGGGCGATACATACAATTCCTTCCTCCATGGGTTGCCGAAGTACCTCAATGACCGATCTTTTAAATTCGGGCAATTCATCTAAAAATAAAATACCATTATGCGCTAATGAAATTTCACCTGGTTGGGGATGGCTTCCACCACCAATAAGCGCGATAGCCGATAAGCTATGGTGGGGGTGTCTGAATGGCCTACTTCTTAATAATTTATTTACTGCATCTAGTTTCCCGGTGATACTATATATTTTACTTGTTTCTAAAGCTTCCATATGATTTAACGGGGGCAGAATGGAAACAATACTTTTGGCCAACATTGTTTTACCGGCACCTGGCGGCCCAATCATAATTATGTTATGACTTCCGGCACTCGCAATTTCTAAGGCCCGTTTTACATTTTCCTGTCCCTTCACATCTGAAAAATCTGTAACTGATATTCTTTCATGATCCAGAACCAGTCTAGTTCTTTTGATAGGCGATTTTGAATTTGGATTCCCAATAAAATCAACAACTTCATTTAAGTTTTCAAAACAGTAAATGACCATGTCGTCAACTAATGCAGCTTCGGCAGCATTTTCATTCGGAAGTAAAATGCCTAAATATCCATCTGCCTTTGCTTGCATCGCCATGGCAAGGACGCCTTTGATCGGATATAATTTTCCATCTAAGCCCAATTCCCCCATCATGATATACTTATCAATTAAATGAATAGGGCTTATTTGTTCAGAAGCGGCTAATATGCCAATGGCGATGGGTAAATCAAATGCAGCACCGGTTTTTTTTAATTCAGCGGGTGATAAATTGATGACTAATTTTGTTCTTGGCATTCTAAAGCCATTTGCCTTAATGGCACTTTCGGTTCGGTCTAAACTTTCCTTTACAGAGCTGTCAGGTAGGCCTACAATGCAATAGCCTTGTCCCATACTTACATTTACTTCAATAGTAATGGCTACGGCGTCAATGCCAATTAGGGCACTGCCTTTTGTTTTAACAAGCATATTTTTTGCTTGAATCTACATTTGTAATGGGGTGCTAATTAAGTATTAATACTTGTTTTTAGTCATATTGTTTAGCAGGTCAACCACGCCTTCTCGCTCTAAAATTAAATAGCCCAAACGATCTTGACTAACGCCCTTTTTTAGTTGGTAATGAAAAACGAGTTCCTTTTGACGCACTTCGGTTTCAAAATAACTGAATTGAATATTACTGTATTTTTTTAGTCCATCACTTATTTCATATAAGTGGGTGCTAATAATGAATAAGCTATTACTTAAATTTTGTAACCCTTCAATGACTACAGTACTGCACTTCATGGCGTCTTGGATATTGGTCCCCTTAAAAAGCTCATCAATCAGGACAAAATATTTTTTACCATCTATAATTTTCTCAATGGTATTCTTTATTCTTTGTACCTCATTGAAAAAGTAACTTTCTCCTTTGACCACATTGTCGGCAATAGTTAGGTTGGTGATTAGGCCGTCAAATAAAGATAAGGTCACTTTTGATGCAGGTGCACCAATGCCAATATGTGCTAAGTAAATAACAATGCCAATGGTTTTAATGAATGTACTTTTGCCAGCCATATTCGCGCCAGTTAAAAAAAATAAATTCGTTTGACTAGAAAGTGAAATGGTATTATCAATGGGATTTGGAACTAGTGGGTGTATCGCAGCAATTACTTCAAGTTGAGGGGTTTCGCTATTGACCCAAGTAGGAAAAACAAAATTAAATTTTTTCGCAGCACTCGCCATACTATAATAGGCATCTAATTCATAAAAATGCTGAAGTAATTGTAAGGTGTTGTTTTTATAATGATTCCGAAAAAAATAGGCCAGTGATAATAATTTTTGCGGGTTGGCTAATGTGGTTTGTGTATTTAAGTTGGCTAATGCAGGATGCTGCACCAATTTTTTTATATTTTGAACTAAAGTAGAAATAATGGAGTTCTGGTTTTTATTTTCGAAAACAAGTAGCCAATTGTTTAAATTTTCATAAAACAGGATTAAATGCTCTAGTGAATATTTTAATAAAGCATAATCTGAAGCATTTATATATTGGTACCAATAGGCGCCAGGATAACTAATTTGTGTGGGGATGGGTTTAAACGCAGTTCCAAAAAATTTTTCAATCACTAGGGTAGTGCCATTGGTGATTTTCATTTCATTTATAAAATCAATTTCATTGATAAAAACAGCAATGGCGTTTTGTCGCTTTTCAATGGATTCAATGGTATTCAACGGGTGCGCAAGGTATTGATCCATCTGTTCCTTTCCGCCATTGGTTTTGCAAAAATTAAGGTGTGAAATAAGCCCGTCCGATTCATCGGTGTCAAATAAGCCGATATCTTTTAAAGTAATTTTATCTACCAGCATACAAATTGCATTTAGCTTCTGGTAAATTGAATGCGTTGGCCTTTTTGACTTTCATCAAATTTACCATCCTGATATGCCAAATGGCCATTCACAAATGTGGCGTGAATATAATAAGGAAATTGGGTGCCTAATAGCGGACTCCATCCGCATTTGTATAAAATATTATCGTCCGTAATGATATAGGGTGCTTCCTTAACTAATACCAAGTCGGCGTAATAGCCTTCTCTAATATATCCGCGATCTTTTATCTGAAAGCAAGTGGCAACGGCATGGCTCATCTTTTCGACCATTTTTTCTATGGTTAACCTACCGTCCTTAACATATTTCATCATTAACATTACTGGGTGTTGTACCAATGGAAGTCCCGCATGCGCATGCGCGTAATCGCCTTGCTTTTCATCCCAAGTATGTGGCGCATGATCGGTTGCAATAACATCTAATTGATCATTTAGCAAACCTTCCCATAATGCTGCTTTATTTTCAGGAGCCTTAATTGCGGGGTTACATTTTATTAAATTGCCTTTGGTTGCATAATCCTCTGCAGTAAAATGTAAATGGTGTACACAAACCTCTGAAGTTATGCGCTTGTCGGCCAAGGGAAGCATATTTGAAAATAACTGTAATTCCTTTGCAGTACTAATATGTAAGATATGTAAACGACTATTAAATTTTTTTGCTAATTGTATCGCTCTGAAAGAAGATTCAAAACAAGCTTCTTCGTTACGGATAATTGGATGATCGGATGGTTCGAGGACTGGTTTAATAGCTTCCAACGCCGCCTTATTTTTTTTTATAATACTTTCTTCTTCACAATGGGTGGCTATTAATAATTCAGATCCTTCAAATATTTTTTCTAACACAAGCGGATTGTCTACCAACAAATTTCCTGTACTAGATCCCATAAATATTTTTACACCACAAACTTCATTTTTCTTTTCGTTAGTTCGAAGTACTTCTTCCCAATTATCCTGAGAAGTACCCATGAAAAAAGAGTAATTAGCGAGTGCATTTTGTGCACCAATTTTATATTTGTCTTCTAATAATGTTTGCGTAAAAACAGGAGGGACAGTATTGGGCATTTCCATAAAGCTAGTCACACCACCTGCAACCGCAGCTTTTGATTCTGTATAAATATCAGCCTTATGTGTTAATCCTGGCTCTCTAAAATGTACTTGATCATCAATGGCACCTGGAATTAGGTACATGCCCTCTGCGTTGATTTCAGTAACGCCAATGGGTGTTTCTATAATTGTTGCTATTTTTTCAATTCGACCATTATTAATGAGTACATCTCCATTAAACTTTTTCCCTTCATTAACGATAATGGCATTTTTAATGATATAGTTGCGCATCGAATTTAGTTTTCAAGATGGATGGTGAAATAAATAAAATTAGCATTGATTTTATCTATATTGTTCATTAAGGCCTCGGGAGTAGCATTATTTTTTAAATTCACTAAGCCATATGAAAATTTAATTTCAGGGGATATGGTAACATATCTTAAATAAAAACTCAATCCTAAGCCAAATTCATATCCAAGATCCATTCCATTTAATAAAGCTCTATAGGGTGTTGCATTTATACTGTTACTTAATCTCGAACTTGATAAATCAAAGTCAGCCTTGCCTCCACCAAATACATAATGGCGCATGATAGATTTGTAACCCAATGCGGTGTATCGGTCTGACTGTAATTTTAACGCAAGCGGCAGTGTAATTATGGTTGATGCAATTTCTAAAGAATCAGCCACGTCAGCATTCGTGCTATTTGGTGCAGAAAAACCAATTTTTTTTGATCCGCCAATCAATAACATGGGGTTCGCTCTCAATAATAAGTGGTTGCTTAGCTTTAAAGTACCAGATAAGCCTAAATTTAAATAACCACTATTACTTGTTGTTATTTTATTTGCAATACCGGCAGTTTGATTATTAAAATAGGTGCTACGTGCAAAGTTTAAATTATTCACTCCATAACCTAAACTAATCCCTAAATAGTAGGGCATATCGTCGTGGTCAGGTTGAAAAACTTCATTTTTTTGCGCATTAACCGATACGTTCGCTAATAATAATAGTACAATGCTGATTATTTGATTCCGCAATAGATGCTGCATATGCCTAAGCTTAATTTTTGTTGATGAATATTTTTAAATCCCGCTTTTTCTAAGATACTTAAAAAAGCCGTTCCTTCCGGAAATGCAATCACACTTTCGTTTAAATAAGAGTAGGCAGCTTTATTGCCAGAGAATATTTTGCCAATATTTGGGGTAATCCAATTCATATAAAGCTGATAAATAGGCTTAAACCAAAACTGGCTGGGTTGCGAAAATTCAAGAATGACTATTTTGCTTCCTGTTGTTAGCACTCGGTTAATTTCACTCAAACCTTTTTCCAGGTCTGCAAAATTACGAACCCCAAATGCAACCATGGCACCATCAAAAGTATTATCCCCAAACGGTATTTCGGTACTGTCACCTTGCTTTAATTGTATGATATCGTTTAATCCTTTTTGGGCAATTTTTATCCTTCCATATTGCATCATTCCTTCGGAAATATCCATTCCTGTAATTTGCTTAGGTTTAATTTGCTTATGGGCCATTAATGCCATATCGGCGGTGCCCGTGGCAATATCCAATAAATGATGGATGGGGGCGCCTTTAAAATTAGCGATGGCTTTTTTTCGCCAAATTTGATCAATGCCTAAGCTCAAAAATCGATTCAAAAAATCATATTTTTTAGCGATAGAATCAAACATGGATGCTACCTGCTCCTTTTTGCTAGCTTGGCTATTACTATCTGGAACAATATTGTCGTGGGCATATTGGCTCATGGGGCAAAGATACCAAATTTGTATAAGCTTTATCCATGGCGCACTAGTTCTTAACAATTACTTTTATCTTCGTATCCAATGAAGGCAAGGATTTATAAATCAACTGGTAGCTGGTACTCCGTAAAATCGGAGGAAGGTCTATTTTATCAGGCGCGCATTAAGGGCGTCATAAAATTAGATGCCATTTCCTCAACGAACCCTATCGCGGTTGGGGATTGGGTGAATTATGAAATGGAAAACGAAGACCAAAATTCGGTCATGATTAGCCATATTATTGATCGAGATAATTATGTAGCTAGACAATCTCCCCATAATAAAAGACAGCAACATATTATCGCTTCCAATTTAGACCAATCCATTTTATTAGCCACCTTAAAATCACCTAAAACTTCACAAGGGTTTATAGATCGATTTTTGGTTTCTTGTGAGGCTTTTCATATTCCTGCAATGATTGTTTTTAATAAATCAGACATTTATGGCCCTGCTGAAATGGAAACCTATGACCAATTTAAAAAAATGTATGAAGCAGTTGGGTATAAAGTTTTTTTAATAAGTATTGAAAAGGACCAAGGGTTAAATAAAATTCAAGAATTATTAATTGGTAAAACAACATTGGTGAGTGGGCATAGTGGAGTTGGAAAATCTTCCTTTATAAATTATTTATTTCCTGATTTGGATTTAAATACACAAGAAGTAAGTGATTGGAGTGGGAAGGGGATGCACACTACTACTTTTGCGCAGATGTATGACTTACCTGCATCAGGTTCAGTTATAGATACGCCGGGTATGCGTGAATTGGGCTTGGTGAATTTAGAAAAAGAAGAGTTAGCACAATACTTTCCAGAAATGCGTGAAAAAATGGAGGGCTGCCAATTTAATAATTGCCAACATATCAACGAGCCAGGATGTGCGGTAAAAGCTGCAGTAGAAAAAGGAATTATTTCTGAAGCTCGGTTTTTTAGTTATGTTGATTTATGGCATGGCATTGAAGGGCCGAAGTATTAATCCTTATTTTTTAGGAGCTTCATTATGTTCCGAAAACCAACTTGAATATTTTACATAGTTATCCGCGATCCTATTTATTTCTCCGCTAATTAATGCTTCTGAAACCATCTTCACTTTTTTCGCAGGTACGCCAGCGTAAATACTTCCTTCTTCCACAATAGTGCCTTCCAATACTACTGCACCCGCAGCAATAATTGCATTTGAATGTACTACGCATGCATCCATCACAATACTTCCCATGCCAATTAAAACATTATCATGAATGGTGCATCCATGCACTAGGGCATTGTGACCAATGGAAACATTATTCCCGATAGTAGTGGGGTGCTTTAAATAAGTACAATGAATAACTGCGCCATCCTGTACATTTACCTTATTGCCCATTTTAATATAATGGACATCCCCTCTTAATACGGCATTGAACCAGATGGAGCAATCCTCGCCCATAATAACATCTCCAACAATGGTGGCGTTGGGTGCAATAAAACAATTTTCACCAAATTGGGGATGTTTCCCTTGAACTGTGAGTATGGTTGCCATAAAAATGCGACTTTTGTAATGCAATTTAATAGTTATTATGTCCAGCATTAACAATAGACAACTTTTTTTTTCGCATTTAGCGCAAACATCTGACAAACCAATTGGTATTGAAGTTGCGTCGGCCAAGGGAATATATATATATGACACCGCCGGGAAAGCTTTTATGGATATGATTAGTGGATTTAGTGTTTGTAATATTGGCCATAGCCATCCATCAGTGATTAAAGCAATACAGGATCAAGCAGCACAGTATATGCATGTGATTGTATATGGTGAATTTATTCAGTCCCCGCAGGTGCAATACGCAAAAGCATTAGCGACTGTGTTATCGGATCAATTACAATCCGTATATTTTACCAATAGTGGCGCGGAAGCTGCCGAAGGTGCAATGAAATTAGCGAAGCGTGTCACAAAACGTACGAAAATGATTTCATTTAACGGGGCTTATCATGGAAGTACACAAGGGGCCTTAAGTGTGATGGGAGATGAATATTTTAAAAATGCTTTTAGGCCTTTGCTCCCAGAAGTGATGCAATTGCCTTACAATAATTTTGACGGTTTAAATTTTATTGATGATACAGTTGCCTGTGTTTTGGTTGAATTAGTACAAGCGGAAACAGGAGTAACGCCTGCGAATAAAGAATGGATTATTGCATTAAAAGAAAAATGTGAATCACTTTGTGTGGTATTAATCGTGGACGAGATTCAGTCAGGGTTTGGTCGAACAGGTACTTTATTTGCATTTGAACAATATGGCATTACCCCAGATATTTTATTGTTGGGTAAGGCATTGGGAGGAGGTTTGCCATTAGGTGCGTTTATTGCAAATGCAAAAATGATGGGGGCTCTAACGCATAGTCCTGTGTTAGGACATATTACCACATTTGGAGGAAATCCTGTTTGTTGCGCTGCAGGTCATGCGGCTTTGCAAGTTTTACAACAATCCAATTGGATCAATGAAGTTGCAGAAAAAGAGCAATTTTTATTGGAGCAATTGGTGCACCCAAGTATTTTAAACCGCACACATAAAGGATTGTGGATGTCTTTACAATTTTCATCTTCAACCCTTGCAAAAAAAATAGCAGCAACTTGTGTTGCGCATGGTGTTATCACCGATTGGTTTTTATTTGCAGAAGATAAAATTAGAATTGCACCGCCATTAAGTATTACGATGGAGGAATTAAATGAAGCAGTTAATAAAATAAAATTAAGTATTGACGAAGCGGTCGCTTCTAATTAATCTTTAACAATCGCCTGTTCTACAAAAGCGCCTGTATAATTCTTCATATTTGGGTATGATATGATGTATGTCAAAAAGTTTTGCTTCTTTTAAAGCGTTGTGCTTAAAGGCTTTTAGTTTTGTTTCATCTTGCAATAGTTCAATGGCATTTTTACTCATTTTTGCTATATCACCAACTGGGGCAGTATATCCTGTAACACCATCAATATTAATCTCTCCTAATCCACCTGCATCTGTACTAATTACAACGGTGCTCGCTGCCATCGCTTCAAGCGCAGCTAATCCAAAACTTTCATATTCAGAAGGCAATAAAAAAACATCACTTACTGCTAATAGTTCTTCCATTTGCTCCTGCTTCCCTAAAAAACGTACATCGCTATCTAAGCCGTATTGTCTGGTAAGATCTTCTGCGAGTGGGCGCTCAGGACCATCACCCACCATTAATAATTTTGCAGGAAGCGCGCTATGAATATTTTTAAAAATCTCCATCACGTGATCAATCCTTTTGATCTTTCTAAAATTAGATGCGTGGATGATTATTTTTTCATTGTTCGGTGCAATCACTTGTCTAAATGCGGTAACAGCTTTTTTATTATATCGATGTACATCAACAAAATTGTGAATGACTTCAATTTCTTTTTTAATATCGAAATGCTTGAATGTCTCCGCTCTTAAATTTTCAGACACCGCAGTAATAGCATCACTTTCGTTAATTGAAAAAGTAACTACGGGCTCGTATGTTTTATCGCGACCTACTAAAGTAATATCGGTGCCATGTAAAGTAGTTATGACTGGAACTGATCTCCCTGTTTTTTGTTTAACAATCTGTTTGGCGGTATAAGCAGCAGATGCGTGCGGTATAGCATAGTGTGCATGAATTAAATCCAAATCATGGTTTAATATTACATCTACCATCGTACTTGCCAATGCTAATTCATAAGGCGGGTAGTCGAATAATGGATAAGTAGGTACCCTAACTTCATGGTAAAATATATTGGTATGAAAGCCATTTAGGCGAACCGGCTGTTGGTAGGTAATAAAATGGATTTCATGGCCTTTTTCCGCTAGGGCTTTGCCAAGTTCGGTAGCTAAAACGCCACTACCGCCAAAAGTAGGATAACAAACAATTCCAATCTTCATTTAAGTGCTATTGTATCTGCAAATAACAACTTATAATGCAATAAAGTTTATTTATATTTAAGAATTATTTAAATGAAAAAAAATCGGGTATGCGTAAATTATTCCTTTTGATGTTTTGTTGGCCATTTTTGACCCAAGCTCAAATAAATCAAGATAGTATTAGAATAAAAAAAATGTCAGATGAAATCATGACCAATGGAAAGGCGTATGATTTATTAAGGCAGTTAACCAAACAAATTGGGGGTCGTTTGGCAGGTTCACCACAACAACAAAACGCGGCAATTTGGGGGAAGCGAAATATGGAATCATTCGCGCCAGACAAAGTGTTTATGCAACCTTGTAAAACACCCAATTGGCAACGCGGGGGTAAGGATTTTGCAAGTGTAGTTAGTGTCAATGGAAAAGCAATGAATCGTCCTTTAGCTGCATTGGCTTTAGGCAATTCATTAGGAAGTAAAGGTTTAATTGAAGCAGAGCTTTTAGCAGTTGCCGACTTTGATGAATTGGAAAAACGAAAAGCCGAAGTAAAAGGAAAGATTGTTTATTATCATAGTATGTTTGATCCAACTATTGTACAAACTTTTGGCGCCTATGGAAAAGCGGGTGTGTATCGTTCCACTGGTGCTAGTCGTGCTGCAATGTATGGTGCTGTTGGCGTGATGCTGCATTCATTAAGTAGCGCTCCTGATAATGCGCCACATACAGGTGGTATGAAGTATGATGAAGCGTATCCAAAAATTCCGGCGGTAGCGTTGGGTCCTAATGATGCAAAGGAGCTATATGCAAATGCAAAAAAAGGAACCATTCGCGTGCAGATGCAAACCTATGGTTATTTTTTACCTGATGCGGATGAAAACAATGTGGTGGCAGAAATTAAAGGGTCCACTTTCCCGAATGAAATAATTACGATTGGCGGGCATTTAGATAGCTGGGATGTAAATGAAGGGGCGCATGATGATGGTGCAGGTATTGTGCAAACAATGGAAATTTTACGAACCATGAAAGCATTGAATTATCAACCAAAAAGAACCATTCGTTTTGTTTTATTTGCCAATGAGGAAAATGGCATGCGCGGCGGCAACAAATATGCTGAACTTGCAAAACAAAATAATGAACAACATGTTTTTGCGCTTGAAAGTGATGCAGGTGGATTTACGCCAAGGGCCATTGGTATTAGTGCAACAAGCCCTGAGCAGTTTAAAAAGATGCAACAATGGGCTAGTTTATTAAAGCCGTATGGTACTGAAATTACAGCTGGCGGTGGCGGTGCGGACATTGGGCCGCTAAAAAATGTAAATGCGTCAATTGTACTTGCCGGTTTAGTGCCAGATAGCCAACGCTATTTTGATTTACACCACGCTAAAACAGATGTGTTTGAAAATGTAAACAAAAGAGAATTGTTATTAGGGGCAGTGAATATGGCGGCGATTATTTATTTAGTAGACCAGTATGGGGTGCCGAAATAAAAGACTATTTTTTTGTAAATAGAATAAACACCTATCACTCGTCTTATCACTGCTTCGCAGATATTCGCTCGTAATAGCATTTATTCTTTTTAACAAATAAAATTGAAGAAAAACATAGGCTGTAGAAAAAATACCTAATCCTCGGCTCTCAATCGCTTCGCTCAAATGTTCGCTCGGATTAGTATTTATTTCTACTGCTATAATAAAAAAGCCTTGAGGTTAAATTGACCAAGAGGCTTTTTTATTGGATAGTGTGTTGCAGCTATCTACTTAAGTTCATTGAACGCTCCTTGTATAAATTTCGGAAGTAAGGATCGCGTAAATCTTTAATAAATCGAATGGCTTCACCGGTGCTTTTCATTTCAGGGCCTAGTTCTTTATTCACACCAGGGAATTTATCAAAACTAAATACGGGTTCTTTAATCGCAAATCCGTCTAGCTTTTTCTCCATGACGAAGTCGGTTAATTTAGCAGCACCCAACATTACTTTGGTTGCAATATTTAAATAAGGAATTTGATATGCTTTTGCGATAAATGGCGTTGTTCTTGAAGCTCTTGGATTTGCTTCAATGACAAATACTTTGTCGTCCTTAATGGCAAACTGAATATTTATTAATCCTTTGATATTTAAAGCGCGCGCAATTTTTTCACTGTAAAATTCCATAGTAGCCACAATCAACGGTGTTAAGTTAAATGCAGGTAATACCGCATTGCTATCGCCACTATGTATACCCGCTGGTTCAATATGTTCCATCACCCCCATGACGTGAAAAGTTTCTCCATCAAAAATGGCATCAACTTCTGCTTCCTGACAACGATCTAAAAAATGATCAATTAATATTTTATTATCTGGAATATGCTTTAAGATACTCACCACCGCAGTTTCCACTTCGGCATCATTAATAACAATACGCATTCTTTGTCCACCAATTACATAGCTGGGTCTTACTAAAACTGGATAGCCTACTTGGTTGGCAACTTCAA
Source organism: Sediminibacterium sp. (assembly GCA_044341385.1). Classification (GTDB taxonomy): domain Bacteria; phylum Bacteroidota; class Bacteroidia; order Chitinophagales; family Chitinophagaceae; genus Sediminibacterium. Next base: position 18,947 of record JBIIRW010000015.1, read on the forward strand.
CTGCTTCTTCTGCAGTGTATGCAGTTCCGTAATCAGGATAAGGAATTTTTAATTCTTTTAATAAATCACTAAAGCGTCCGCGATCTTCTGCAATATCTAAACTATCAAATGAAGTACCTATAATTTTTATTCCTCTTTCGGTTAATCGTTTTGCTAATTTCAATGCAGTTTGTCCGCCTAATTGTACAATCACACCTTCTGGTTGTTCCAATTCAATAATCTCCCAAAGATGTTCCCAAAACACAGGCTCAAAATATAATTTATCTGCCATGTCAAAATCGGTAGAAACAGTTTCAGGATTGCAATTCACCATGATGGCTTCATAGCCAGCTTCTTTTACCGCCAATAATCCATGAACGCAGCAATAATCAAATTCAATGCCTTGACCAATACGATTGGGGCCACTGCCTAATACAATAATTTTTTTTCTGGAAGAGCGGATGGACTCGTTGGATTGCAGGGTGTTGCTCATATGTATGAAATTGGGCAAAAATACAGAAGCATTATCATTTTTACGAATTTTTAAGCAATGGTTTTCCACCATTTCCATTTATCTGACCAAACATAGTTCGTCCCATCGGGTGGTATAGCGTTTGCTTCGCCTTTCGCTGCGCATTTTCCAGTTTTTTTGGGTGCCGCTGGTCGCAAATTTGAGGATGTCGTCCCTAAATGCCGCATTCATATTGTCTATTACATTCATTAGTTTTTTACGATTTTGGTCCCTAGGTGCCACAAACAAGTTGGTCTGTAATGCATTATCGGGGACAAAGTCACTTAAAATGACGCCTGCTTTTTTATACAATTCCCCCTGTTCAAACAAGTTTTTTCCTAGGGTGACCACTGCTTTAATGATATCGGGGGTTAGGTTACTGGGGTTGTCTAATTTAACATACCCACTCACTTGTCGTCCATGATGGTAATGGGAGATGTCCGTTTGAGGCGGCGTTTTTTTTAATAAAAAAACGGATACGCCATAAGCGGCACTGTGTTGTCGACGTAATTTTTCCGTGGTACGCGTTGCATAGGTCGCTAAGGCTTCTTCAATTTCTTGCCACTCGGAAACAGTGCGTCCAAACATACGCGTAGTGGCAATCATTTTTTTACTGGTTCTGGGTGCTTGCATATCATGGCTATGCATTCCTTTTAATTCTCTAATTAATTTCATCCCTGGTACGCCGCCTAAAAATCGTTTACCCCAACTGAGGTCCTTGATGCTAAGTGCGTAAGCGGTATTGATGCCATAGGTTTTTAATTTCTCACTATAGCTATATCCAATCCCCCAAACATCATCGATGGGTGTACTTTGTAAAGCGGCTTGTATTTTTTTTGTATCATTTAATATGACCACACAGCCAGTGAGTAATTTACTTTTTTTAGCCAACCGATTCGCTACTTTACTTAATACTTTGTTAGGGCCTACACCAATGGATACCGATATACCCGTCCATGTTTCTATTTTCTTTTTTAATAAAACGCAATAATCTTGTAATTGATCGGAAGCGATATGGTCTAAATTAATAAAAGCTTCATCTACCGAATACACTTCCACACAACCCGGTGGCACCAATTGTCGCATGGTTTCCATCACCCGCCAGCTAAGGTCTCCGTATAAATGATAGTTAGAGGAAAACGCATGTACTTTATTTTTTTCAATGAGTTCCTTTGCTTGAAAATAGGGGATGGCCATGTTGATGCCCAATTGTTTTGCTTCATCGGATCTGGATACAATACATCCATCATTGTTGCTTAATACAACAACGGGTGCGTGTTGCAGTTGCGGTTGAAAAAGTCGCTCACAAGCGCAATAAAAACTATTACAATCTACAATGGCTTGCACGGAATTATTTTTTTATCCCCTTACGTAGGTGATTTTTTATAAACTATGTATTACGAAACTCACCACACCCCAGGTGCTGTATTGTTCCAATTGCGCTACTTGAATAGTGCCGTATCTTTTATTTTCAGGAATCAAACTGATACTATGTTCTTGAATATGTAAACGCCGTACTAAAAACTCCCCATTTAAAACAGCCACGACAACTTTGCCTGAACTTGGCGTAAGGCTGCGGTCTACAATTAAAGTATCGCCCACATGAATACCCGCCCCTAACATTGCATCACTATTTACGCGAAAGAAAAAAGTAGCGGGTTTGTTGCGAATGAGTTGCTCGTTGAGGTCAATGCCTCTTTCCATAAAATCGTCAGAAGCTGCCCCAAATCCGGTGGCATTGGCTTGTATAATTTGAGCAGATTGGAATTTTTTATTAATCTGCTGGGTGGCCATCCCTTCATTGGGATCTGTATCTATAAATGACATAAAACTAAATTTATTAGCAATATTAACTAAATAATTTAGTATTTAGTACATTAATTTATACCCTTTTTTTAAGTATTTATACCTTTTGTCTACTTGTTAATTAAAAAAGCCTTCCCGCGATAACGAGAAGGCTTTAAAGCTATTTCAATAAAAGTATTAAAATCTAAAAACTAGTTTGCTGAATAGTCTTAAACCATTGTAACCCATTTGAACGGCATCCCATGGACCGCCGGTTTCATTATCGCCCGCCCACCATTTCGCTTGTGGATTCACGGCAAAATCAGGGTGCACATTAAATATGTTATCAGCACCTAAAATCCAAGCTGTTTTTTTGTTTAACTGTATATTCATATAGACATCCGTTGAAAATTTACCTGAATAGTTAAAATGCTCAGGAACAAATTTGGTGTCATCCAGGTCTGTTGGCACTTGAGGATCAATACCATCTCCATTATAACCAAATCCAGTTAAAGTTAAATCGCCAAAGTAAGTTATTCTTGTACCTAGGCTGATTTTATTTTTAGTGTAGTCGAAGCTTGCTGAAAATTTAGATTTTGGTGCAGATGCTTTAAGGAAGAATTTCTCACGATCATTGAAGAAGGTGTTTGCTTTATATGCTTTTTCGTCAGCTGTGCCAGAAGCAATAATTTCTGCAGGTACATGTATATCATCTATATTAATGCTTTGTAGATTTGCAACAAATAAAAATTTGTAGCGTTCGGTACTTGATATTTTCTTTTGATAATCAATCACTACATCCACACCACTGTTGGTTGTGTTCACCGCATTTGCAAAAAATTGTGCAGTGGCTACGCCCATACTTTTTAATTTACTAGTTAAGGCAACGGGTAAACTTGCATCGTTTGCGCCAAACAAACCAGATAATACAACGCGGTCTTTCATTTTAATATTATATCCATCTACTGTTACGGTTAAGCCTTTTGCTGGTTTCCAAGAAAATCCTAAGCTCATGTTTGTAGATGTTTCTTGTTTCAATGAAGGAATACCTGCAAGTTTGCTGATCGCATCATCATTACGTGCAATTCTTGATTGAACCAATCCGCCATTAGAAAATGAAGTAAGGGTATTACTAAAATATTTTTGTTGTAAGGAAGGTGCACGGTATCCTGTACTAAATGAGCCTCTTAAATTAAAATTGCCAGTCACTTTTAATCTTGCAGAAGATTTAAAGGTAGCGACTGATCCAAAGTCAGAATAATTTTCGGCCCTTACTGCACCTGTAATTAATAATGCTTCCGTTGGCGTATATTCCAAATCGGTATACAATCCTGTTACCATCCTGTTGGCTTTTATTTCATCATCAGGACTAAATCCAGGAAAGCCTTGTGCGCCTGGAGCTTGTTCTAAACCTAAATTATTACTAAATGCTTTGTATGAATTTACTTCGCCCTTAAAAATACTGTACTCTTCAAATCTAAATTCTGCGCCATAAGAAACTTTAATTCCCCCTTGATTTACTTTTCCAAATTGCTTTGATAAATCTAAATTAGTGGTGTTTTGTAAAAAATTAAATCCGCCATCATTAAAATGTGTTTGTGTGATGTTGCCAATATTGGATGCGTTAAATGTACCATGTCCAAAATAATGGAAATTATTATTTCCAAAGGCATTGCTGAAATCCCAATCCCAGCCATTTTTACTTGTTTTAGAAAAACCAGTAACCATGGATAAATCTTGAATATCTGCTTGTATATGAGGATTGTAGCTAGTATCTCCTGATCCTGAAGTAAACATAATACTAGGGACAAAAATTAATTCTCCTTTATTGTTTACAGGAAAACGATTTTTTTTCGCATACCACTTATCGGACCAGTTTCTTGTATAAGCGTAGGCGTCTGAGCTTTTATTATTCATGCTACCAAAAGCATAAAACTTAATATCATCACCTAGGGGTAATTCTAAGTTAAACATCGTACCGTAGGACTTCATGGAGGCATCTCCAAAACCTTGTCTCCAAGTATTGGTGGGTAGACCATCTTTATCTGCAATATCGGAAGAGGCTGCTTGACGGAAAGTTTTTCCTTGATCTAATAAATCAAATGAAACATTAATGAAGCCTCCTTTTTTTCCTAAATTAAATCCTCTGTTGGCAGAGATTGATTTTGTAACACCATCAATAGGTGCTTCTGTCAAATAATCTTTATTGTCTTTGAATTGGTAAGTGTTGAATTTTTTATCATAATATCCTGCAAGTCCAGTAGAAATATTCCACTCGCCTGTATTTTTTCTTAATACAATATTCATTACGCCAGCAATTGCATCAGAGCCATATTGTGCGGATGCACCATCTCTTAAAATTTCAATTCGATCAACAGATGACATAGGGAAACCATTTAAGTCTACCCCTGAACCACCGCGACCTCTGGTTCCAAACAAGCCAACCAAAGCTGTGCTATGTCTGCGTTTTCCATTGATCAATACCAAGGTTTGGTCAGGGCCTAAACCTCTTAATGTTCCAATATCTACGTGATCAGCACCATCCGAACCGGATTGTTTATTATAGTTAAATGAAGGCGCAACAAAATTTAATGTGGAGGTTAAATCCATTCTTGCAGTATTCAAACCCACTTCTGATATTTTTATTAAATCAACTGGAACTGGTGATTCTGTTTTAACACGACCAAGACCTCTGCTGCCCACTAAAATGATATCTTGTAATTCATTAGTGCTTGGGGTTAATGAAATTTTTAATTCGCCACTCGTGTATTTTACTGTAGTAGTTTCAAAACCAACATAACTAAATGTAATCAAATCATTGCTACTTGCAATGATGGTAAATGAACCGTTTTTGTTGGTGTTGGCTACGGCCTTTGTATTACTGTTTTTTACGGTAACAGCTTCTAAAGCGTTTCCTTTATTATCATTCACCCATCCTTTAATAGTTTGTTTTTGTGCTTCTGCAGATAAGCAGAATAAAGTGAAAATAAAAGAGAATAAAATGCTTGTTTTTTTCATTAATGGGGTAGTATTTTAAATAAATTTAGTACATTTTTATAGCCGACGAAAGTTATCCTATAATTAATTGAATTTATTTCACGCATTAGCACTAATTTTAATCTTATGGAATTGGTCATAAAACATATAGGCAATCTTTTTAATACGATAAATACAGCACCTTGGGATACAATTCAAAAAATCCCCCAAAGTGGCGGAGATCGTATTTATTTTAGAATCATTCAAGGGGAACAAAGTTGGATTGCAACTTATAGTTTAAACATCAAGGAAAGTGAAACCTTTGTTTACTTTGCGGATCATTTTTATGAAAAGGGTTTGCCTGTTCCCAAGGTATTGGCAATGAGTTCCGATAAAACAACATATCTGCAACAGGATTTAGGCAGGGTTTCTTTATTAGATGTATTAGAAAAGGAAGGGAAAACGGATTATGTTTTTTCCTTATTTAAAAAAAGTTTGACAGCATTGGCAAAGTTACAAGTGCTAGGTGGTGCTGATTTAAATTATGATAAATGTCTTACATCAAAGGAATTTGGCAAGCATTCTATTTTAACTGACTTGTTATATTATAAGTATTACTTTTTAGATACTTTACAATACCCCTATGATAAACAAGCATTAATTGATGAGTTTGAATTATTAAGTGATCAATTATCTGTAGGTAATTATAAAAATTTCATGTTCAGGGATTTTCAAAGTCGCAATATTATTGTGAATAATGATGAAGTATTTTTTATCGACTTTCAAGGAGGTATGCAAGGTGGATTGCCTTATGATGTAGCTTCTTTATTATGGCAGGCCAAAGCTGAACTATCACAGGAATGGAAAGATAAATTATTGGATCATTATATTCATGAAGTGCAAAGTTTGTTGCCTGAAAAAATTGATGTAACCATTTTCAAACAACAATACAATGGATTTGTACTTTTAAGATTATTGCAAGTGATGGGTGCCTATGGATTTAGAGGTTTGTTTGAAAGAAAAGCACATTTTTTAACGAGTATTCCTTTGGGGCTTTTAAACATAAAAAACTTTTTACAACACAATACTATTGCAAATGATACGCCTGTTTTTGCATCCATATTACATTGGATGGTAGGAGATGAGGTTATCCAAAGATTTACGCCACCCAAGGCGACAGATGAAACGCCATTAGTCATTACGATCAACAGCTTTAGTTATAAAAAAGGAATTCCAGGAGATGATTCTGAAAATGGTGGTGGATTTGTTTTTGATATGCGGGGTATATTAAATCCAGGCAGATTTGATGATTATAAAAAATTATCAGGCCTTGACAAACCGGTTCAGGATTTTTTAGAACAAAGAACTAAGATGAATGTGTTTTTAAATAGCGTATGGGATTTAATTGATATTACTACAGAGAATTATTTAGAAAGAGGATTTGCTTCCTTGCATATTAATTTTGGCTGCAC
>JBIIRW010000080.1:0-7550 GCA_044341385.1 Sediminibacterium sp.
CCGCTTGTTCATCTGTTACCGGAACTGTGGTGGTTGGAATCCATTCAAGCTGTGCACTCAATGGTTGAATATTTTTATCCTCCAATGCTTTTTGTAAATTTCCGAAATCAGTAAACGCACATCTTAATACAATAATCGCATTCCCATTATCGTCATTACTTTCTCCCAATTCATCCAAGCCGTGATCAATTAATTCTAATTCCAAATCATCCATATTTACACCTTCTGGGCTTAAATTAAACACACCCATTTTTTTAAATTGAAAACTCACACTTCCACTATTTCCAAGTGCACCATGTCCTTTGTTAAAATGACTTTTCACATTGGCCACAGTTCGTACATGGTTATCGGTGGCGGTTTCCACTAACAATGCCACGCCATGGGGCGCATAACCTTCGTATAAAATTTCCTCGTAATTGCTCGTGTCTTTTCCCATCGCACGCTTAATCGCTGCTTCCACTCTATCCTTGGGCATACCTACACTTCGTGCATTCTGATAACATCTTCTTAAAGCAGGGTTGTCATCTGGATTAGGGCCACCCGCTTTAACTGCGATTACAATTTCTTTACCGATTCGAGTAAATTGTTTTGCCATGCGATCAAAACGCTTGAACATGGTGGCTTTTCGAACTTCAAATATTCTTCCCATAGTAGTATATTATTGAGGTCTGCAAAAATAAGCTAAAAAAATAATCCCCCCGAGTACTCGGAGGGATTATTATAAATTATGCATCTATAGTGTTAGTCATTTAATTTACTATGCTTACGACTATATACGAAATACACCACCAAGCCTAAGGCCATCCAGGCAAAAGCAACCTTTAATGTTTGCGCATCTAGGGCAAATATCATCGCCAAGCAAATAACCGCTCCTAAAATAGGCACCAATGGCACTAATGGGGTCTTGAATGGTCTTTCCATATCTGGTGATTTGCGTCTTAAAATCCAAATACCTGCACTTACCAATACAAATGCAAACAAGGTTCCGAAGGAGGTTAAATCACCCGCTACATTACCTGGCACAAATGCGGCAAATCCACCTACAAATATGAATAAAATCCAGTTTGACTTATAAGGCGTTCTGTATTTAGGATGTAAATCAGAGAATATTTTAGGTAATAATCCATCATTCGCCATAGAGAAGAATACACGAGATTGTCCCATTAACATAACTAAAATTACTGAGCTAAAGCCAGCTAAAATAGCCACGGTCACTGCGGTTGCCAACCAACCATAACCAGTCATATAAGTGGAAATAGCATAAGCAACAGAAGCTTCACGACCTTTTAAAGGATCCACAAAATCCTTCCAGTTAGCCACACCTGTTAATACGTGTCCAAATAGGATATATAAAATAGTACAAACTACTAATGAACCTAAAATACCAATGGGCATATCTCTTTTTGGATTTTTTGCTTCCTGTGCAGCTGTTGAAACAGCATCAAAACCAATGAATGCAAAAAACACAATGGCAGCACCACCCAATACACCACCCCAGCCATGCTTGAATGCACCTGAGTAATCTGCAATCACCTTACCCGCAGCATCAATTACTGGTGGTTGGTTTGCAGGAATTAAATAAGGCGTATGGTTTTCAGGACGAATAAATTGCCATCCCAAAACAATAAATATAATTACAATCGCCACTTTTATAAACACGATAATTGCGTTTACAATTGCAGATTCCTGTGTTCCTTTAATTAACAATAAGGTTAACAATAATAAAATAACCAATGCAGGTGCATTCATAATGCCATGACGTAATATACCATCTGCGCCAGTCATACTTTCAAAAGGGGAGTGGCTCCATTCATAAGGAATGCTCCCTCCCAGCAGCTTGTTTAAATATTCACTCCAAGCGATGGATACTGTGGCAGCGCCCAAGGCATATTCCATAATTAAAGCCCATCCAATAATCCATGCAACTGTTTCGCCCATGGTTACATATGAATAAGCATAAGCACTACCTGAAATTGGAATCATTGCAGCAAACTCAGCATAGCATAATCCTGCAAAAGCGCAACCAATGGCTGCAACAATGAAGGATAATGTAACCGCTGGTCCAGCAGCTTGTCCCGCAGCGGCTGCGGTTCTAACAAATAAGCCAGCGCCAATAATGGCACCAACGCCTAATGCAATCAAATTACCCGCGCCTAATGTGCGCTTTAATCCTTTTCCACCATCATCTGCCTGCGCTAACATGGCGGACAAATCTTTTTTTCTAAATAAACTCATAGTTATTGGTTTCGGTTTTCAATTCAAAAACAAGGTGTTGTTTTTGAGCTAATTGTAATTGAACACAATTTAGGTTGGAAAATAGTACTTTTTTCGCAAAAATGCCTTCATTTTTATATAAAATACACCCTTGTATGGGGGTATTTTTTTAGGACTTAAGTCTTATATTGCATTACTAACAATGCTATGAAAAAATCAAATAAACTTACCCTCTATATTGTAGTCGCAATGATTTTGGGTGCAATTTTGGGCTACATCATTAATAAAAATTATGATGCGGTTTATATTGAAAAATTTTCTAAAAATATTAAGCTATTAACGACCATCTTTTTAAGGTTGGTGCAAATGATTATTGCGCCATTGGTATTTACAACTTTGGTGGTCGGAATTGCAAAACTGGGGGATTTAAAAACCGTAGGTCGTGTGGGAGGAAAAGCCATGTTGTGGTTTATTACTGCCTCATTAGTAAGTTTATTGATCGGACTGGTGTTGGTGAATATATTTAAGCCAGGATTGGGCATTGATTTAAGCAATGCAGATATGAGTGGCGCAAAAGATGTCATGGGGAAAACCCAAACTTTTAGCATGATCAATTTTATAGAACATGTTTTTCCAAAAAGCATGTTCGAGGCAATGGCCAATAATGAAATATTACAGATTGTTATTTTCAGTATCTTTTTTGGCGTAGCCGCCGCTGCAATAGGTGACGCAGCCAAAGGATTTATAAAAGCATTGGAAACAGTTTCTCATATTATTTTAAAAATGGTAGGCTATGTGATGAATTTTGCACCATTGGGTGTGTTTGGGGCCATTGCTGCAGTGATTGCCACAAAGGGGTTGGCCATTTTTATATTTTACGGTAAATATTTAATGTACTTTTTATTCGGTATCGGTGTTTTATGGGTGGTATTGTTAGGGGTTGGGTTTATTATTTTAGGCAAACGTGTACCCTCATTATTAAAACATATCACGTCCCCATTAGTCATTGCTTTTAGTACCACAAGTAGTGAAGCCGTGTTCCCGAAATTAACCGAGGAGTTAGAAAAGTTTGGATGCAAGGATAAAATTGTATCCTTCATTTTACCATTAGGGTACTCCTTTAATTTAGATGGTAGTATGATGTATATGACCTTTGCAAGTTTGGCGATTGCGCAAGCCTATGGCATACACATTGATATTCCAACACAGTTAACCATGTTATTGGTATTAATGCTTACAAGCAAGGGAATTGCAGGCGTGCCTCGTGCCTCACTAGTCGTTGTTACCGCTACTTGTGCTATGTTTAATATTCCACCTGAAGGCATCGCATTAATTTTACCTATTGACCACTTTTGCGATATGTTCCGTTCTGCTACGAATGTTTTAGGTAACAGTCTGGCAACAACTGTAGTCAGTAAATGGGAAGGTGCATTAGAAAATCCAACACAAGCATAAAAATATTATTAATGATTACTTTACTGGAAGTTTTTCACTGGACTCAACTACTACAACCACAATTTTATATTGAACATGGTGGTTTGTGGTTATTGTTGTTTGTGGTTTTTGCCGAAACGGGATTATTTTTTGGCTTTTTTTTACCAGGAGATAGTTTGCTATTTGTTGCAGGTATTTATAGTGCACCGCTGGTGTCGCAAATTTTTGTTACTGATAATGAGTGGCTTAATTTAGGTATTCTATTTGCATTTATATCCGTTGCTGGAATTTTGGGAAATTATATTGGATATGAGATTGGCAAAAAAGTGGGTCCTGCCATGTATGATTGGAAGGATAATTTATTGTTTAAGAAAAAGTATTTAGTGCAAGCGCAAGAGTTTTATGAAAAACACGGAGGACGTGCCATTGTAATCGCAAGATTCATACCTATTGTTCGAACTTTCGCGCCCATAGTTGCAGGCATTGTTGTTATGGATAAAAAAAAGTTTGTTTATTTTAATGTGGTGGGTTGTTTGGCATGGGTTGCGAGTATGTTATGTGCCGGACATTTTTTACAAGCTTGGATTTTAAAACAATTTCAATTCGATTTGAAAAACCATTTAGAGGTCATTGTATTAGGCATTGTTTTGGTGACCACCTTGCCAGTGATTATCAATGTAATTACACATCGTTCCAAAAAATCTTAATTTATAAACAATTAATAATTAATTTATTTATTAATATGAACCAGAATAAACAAATTGGACTTTTGTCGTTACCTGTATTTGTGGCTGCCTTGGGCTATTTTGTGGATGTGTATGATTTGTTATTGTTTACCATTGTCAGACAAACAAGTGTCATGAGTATTGGATCCACTGCAGAAACTATTATTGTAGATAGTGCACATATTATTAACTGGCAAATGTCAGGATTATTAATTGGCGGTATTTTATGGGGGGTGTTGGGCGATAAAAAAGGCAGATTAAAAGTTTTATTTGGTTCTATTTTATTATACTCGGTGGCAAATATCTTAACCTCCTTTGTTCAAAATGTAGATCAATATGCTTACTGCCGTTTTATAGGAGGTATTGGCCTGGCAGGGGAGTTGGGTGCAGGGATCACATTAGTTTCAGAGATGCTTCCAAAACATAAAAGAGGGATTGGCACTTCCATGGTTGCAGGCATTGGTTTGTTTGGTGCGGTGTTTGCTTATTTCACTTTCAAGTATACCAATGATTGGCGTTTGTGTTATCAAATAGGTGGGGTACTTGGATTTTTTCTTTTGATATTGCGTGTTAAAGTAGCGGAGTCGTTTATGTTTGAATCAGTGAAGTTGTCAAAGTTAGCCAAAGGCAATTTTTTTATGTTTTTTCAAAATAAGAAAAGATTTGTAAAATATATTACTGCAATTTTAATCGGCCTTCCTACTTGGTTTGTGATCGGAGTATTAATTAACTATAGTAATAAATTTGCCAGCTCCTTGTATGGTGTTAATTTAATTGATTCAGGAAGATCAATCATGTTGGCTTATATAGGAATTGCTTCAGGTGATTTATTGATTGGCTATGTGAGTCAATATTTTAAAAGCCGTAAAAAGGCATTGATGCTTTTTTATATTTTAAGCATCATCGGCATGATATTGTTTTTTAGTCCATTTAATAACAATGATAGTCGTATGTATCTCATTTGTGCTTTCTTGGGCTTTAGTACTGGCTATTGGGCCATCTTTAATCAAATGGCGGCTGAACAATTTGGCACAAACTTACGTGCGACTGCTGCAACGACCATACCCAATATGGTACGCGGTGCGTTACCCTTAATTAATTTTTTATTCTTAGATATCTTACAAAAAAAATTAGGTTGGGATATTGTGCAAAGTGGCATGTTTACGGGAGCTATAGTAATGGTGATTACTTTAATTGCTTATTTCTTTACAGAGGAAACTTATCATAAGGATTTGGATTATATGGAACACGACAATCCACTTCCTTAGTTTTAAACCCATATGCGTTTATTATTTATTCGTTTTTCGTCCATTGGAGACATTGTATTAACTACACCGGTGATACGTTGTGCAAAACAACAAATTCCAGGGGTTGAGATACATTTTTTGACCAAGCTTTCCATGAAGGAAGTGACTGAAGCGAATCCTTACATTGATCATTTTCATTATTTGGATCAAGATATTAATGCCCTTATTCCAACTTTAAAAAAGCAGTCCTTTGATGCTGTGATTGATTTGCATCACAATCAACGTACTTGGAGAATAAAGCGGGCGTTGGGTGTAAAAGCCTTTAGCTATAAAAAATTAAGCATCCAGAAAATCATTCTCACTACTTTGGGTATTGATTTACTCAAAAAAGAACATATCACGAAGCGTTATATGGATACAGTTACATCATTGGGCGTTATGGATGATGGAAAGGGGTTGGATTATTTTATTCCAACTCATACCCAATCAGTCATCAATGATTTACCTGAAAACTTTAAATCAGGTTATGTTGGTTTGGTGATTGGCGCCTCGTACTTTAATAAAAAATTACCGTTTGAAAAATTAAGCACCTTAATAGCATCCATTCATTTTCCTATTGTGTTAATCGGCGGTCCAGATGATAAGGAAGTAGGCGTGGCCTTGCAGCAAAATTTTGGGAATCGCGTTTTTAATGCATGCGGGACTTATCGCATTAATGAATCAGCGCTTTTTGTGAAGCATGCCCAATATATTGTTTCACATGATACTGGTTTTTTACATATTGCATGTGCCTTTAATAAACCAACGGTGACTATATGGGGAGCAACTACTCCTGCCTTACAATTTTCTGCATTGTATCCTACAAATTCTGATAGCCCTCGCTTTGATGCAATCGTACCCAATTTAAAATGCCAACCTTGTGCGAAGCAAGGATCCAATCATTGTCCCAAAGGACACTTTAATTGCATGCAACTTCAAAATACAGATTTGATTGCAGCGAAAGTAAACGGCTAGCTGTAATATTTATAAAGCGCATAAATACCTATTTCTCGTCTCATCGCTGCAGGAACAGATATTCGGTCTCGAAATAGTATTTACGCGCTATTTGTAAATTATTCAGACACATAGAAACCTATTTCTCATCTCATTAATTATTTATGCGCGCATAAAAAAGCCTTCCACCAAATAATCGGCGGAAGGCTTTTTTATAATTCTTGAACTATTATAAAGTTTTCAATACGTCGTTCATATTACGCACAGCGTCTGCGCTTTTGTTGAATGCTGCTTGTTCGTCTGCAGATAAATCCATGGCAACAATCTTTTCCCAACCATTCTTTCCAATCACTACAGGTACCCCTAAGCAAATGTCCGATTGGCCATATTCGCCTTCCAGGCTTACGCAACAGGTAAATAATTTCTTTTCATCACGTACAATGCTTTCCACTAATGCCGCTCCTGCAGCACCTGGTGCATACCAAGCGGATGTGCCTAATAATTTTGTAAGTGTTGCACCGCCTACCATGGTATCGTTAATGATGGTTTGTTGTTGTGCTTCATCTAAGAACTTGGTTACAGGAATGCTATTCCAAGTGGCATGCTTAATCAAAGGAATCATGGTGGTATCACCGTGACCACCTACCACCAATGCATTTAAGTCAGATGGGCTGCAATTTAATGTGGTGCTTAATTGGTATTTGAAACGAGCGCTATCTAAAGTACCACCCATACCAATAATTCTATTTTTAGGTAAGCCAGTGGATTGCAATGCTAAGTAAGTCATTGTGTCCATTGGGTTACTAATCACTATAATGATCGTGTTAGGAGAATGCTTTAAAATGTTCTCACAAACTCCTTTTACAATACCTGCGTTCGTGCCAATTAATTCCTCACGTGTCATACCTGGTTTACGAGGTAAACCTGAAGTAATCAC
>JBIIRW010000081.1:0-7536 GCA_044341385.1 Sediminibacterium sp.
TCCTTGCTAATACTCGGTTAAATAGTGGCGTTATCATTTATTTAAACCACTTATAAGAATACTTGGACAGTTTAAAAATAAAATTATCAATATCCCCCACAAAGGGATATTTTTGTTATATATAATTCAACTTCATTTTATGGGCTATATTTTATTGATTTTATTTTGGTTGGGATGGCATATTGGTATTTTTTTAATGCTTAAAAAAGCAGGGGTGGCTAGTGCAAAGGCCATCATTCCCATTTATAATACATGGGAGGTGGTAAAACTTTGTGGTATTTCAAAGGTTTGGTTTTGGATACAACTCATTCCAATTCTTGGACAATTCGTAACCTTATGGATATCGATCATATTTGTAATGCATTTTAAAAGAGTGGGTTTGCTTCAGCATACGCTAACTATTTTAGTACCTTTTATTTACTTACCTTATTTGGGTCTGTCTCAAAATGAGCGTTGGCATGGTAAGGAGGCATTACAGCATTACCATAAATCAGCATCAAGAGAGTGGATTGATGCTGCTGTTTTTGCTATTGTTGCGGCTACATTAATTCGCACATTTGTTTTTGAAGCGTATGTAATTCCTACCGAGAGTATGGAAAAAACTTTATTGGTGAACGACTTTTTATTTGTAGATAAAATTACCTATGGCGCGCGTATTCCTCAAACTCCAGCAAGTTTCCCATTTGTTCATAATACTTTGCCAATGGCGCCAACGACACCCTCTTATATCAAGTGGGTGCAATTGGATTACACCAGATTGCCAAAAGTGAGGAGCATTAATCGTAATGACGTTGTGGTATTTAATTTTCCAGCAGGGGATACCATTATTAACCTCCCCGAATTTGGTAGTAAAATACCTTATTATGATGTGTTGAGAAGCCCTGAGTATGCAAATAACAGAGAAAAATTATTAAATGATTATCCAATTTTAGTGCATCCTGTGGACAAAACGGATAATTATATCAAAAGATGTGTCGGCATTCCTGGTGATATAATACAAGTGAAGGGCAGTCATTTATGGGTGAATGGCAAACCGGGATTGGTTGCTCCTTATTCGCAAACTGAATTTATTGTAAAAACCAATGGACAACCAATTCCTGAGGATTATATTCAAGACAGTATAGGTATTAATATAAATGATGCAAGTTCCGATTTTCAAATCATGGAAGGAAGTGCCCATACTTTTAAAATTAACATGACGGCGAATGCTGCTGAAAATTTGAAAAAACTCCCACAGGTTCTGTCTGTTACTAATTTTGATGAAAATACAGTGGGGTATACTTTTCCGAATGATATGACCCATTTTCCATGGTCGGTAGATAATTATGGTCCAATACGAATTCCAAAAAAAGGAGACGTAGTTCAATTAAATGACAGTACCATTGAATTATATCGTCGCTTAATTTCAAATTACGAGCATAATAAATTAGAAGAGAAGGAAGGCAAGTATTTTATTAATGGTGTAGCAACCACCTCATATACCGTAAAAGAAAATTACTATTGGATGATGGGAGATAATCGTCATCGTAGTCAAGATAGTAGGTATTGGGGATATGTACCTGAAACACATATTGTAGGACGTGCAGCATTAATTTGGTTCAGCTACAGTAAGTCAATTAGATGGAATAGATTGTTTAGCCAAATAAAATAGATTATTTTTAAACCTCACACTAAGTGAGGTTTTTTATTAAACAGCCATGTATGAAACAAAAATTTGAGTTTGAGTTTGAGCATTTTGAGCAGATGGAATCCTTAAGTGAATCTGATGCAACATTACTTATTGCTGCGCGCAATGCAACTAAAACTGCTTTTGCACCTTATTCTAAATTTAAAGTGGGTGCTGCGGCATTGTTATCCAATGGTCAAATTGTGATTGGATCCAATCAAGAAAGTGCCAGTTATCCAGTGGGTATTTGTGCTGAGCGAACTTTATTAAATAGTATTGGGAGCCAGTTTTCAAGCGAAACCATTCTTGCCATGGCAATTAGCTATGACACGGACAAGGCTGCCTGTAATGAACCTATTTCGCCTTGTGGCATGTGTCGTCAATCCTTACTTGATTTTGAAAACAGGTATCAATCACCCATCAAGATTATTTTAGCAGGTAAAACAGGCCCAATTATGGTGGTGGCAGCTGCTAAAAATTTATTGCCTTTTGGATTTGATGGGGCAATTTTGAAATAAGTTAAAATAAGGTTTGTACACCGAGTGCTAATCTGAATTCGTGTTGCAATAGCCATTTTTTTCTGGTTTTACCCCATGCGTAACCCACCAGTGATCGGTCTGATCCAATAATACGATGACATGGAATTAAAATCGCCACTTTATTTTTAGCATTTGCATTTGCTGCAGCCCTTACTAAATTAGGGTCACCCATTTTTTTAGCTAAGTCCCCATAGCTCAATGTTTTTCCAAAAGGTAGTTCGTATAATTCTTTCCAAACTTTTTGTTGAAATTCAGTTCCATCCTGATCAATGGCAACTGTAAAACTTCGTCTATTACCAGCAAAATATTCAATTAGCTCGTCTATGCATTGGTGCATCACCGCGGGTATGGTTTGTTCTGTATTATTACTTTCTAATTCCGGAATGTCAATAAATGAGAGTTGTTGAATACAATGTTCTGACGAAACCATTTTAATGGCGCCAATAGGGCTGTGATAAATGTGAACAAAACTATTTTGCATTAACCAATGGGTTGGCCGTTATCTACGGCATGTGTTGGGGTGAGTAATACTACTTGGTGTTGTAAATCATATACGCCTAGCACCAAACATTCGCTCATAAAGTTAGCGATTTGTTTTGGAGGAAAATTAACTACAGCAATAATTTGCAGACCAATTAATTGATCCGTAGTATAATGAGCTGTAATTTGAGCAGATGATTTTTTAATTCCAAGGTTACCAAAATCAATGTGAAGTTGATAGGCTGGTTTTTTAGCGTTGGGGAATACTTCAGCACGAATGATAGTGCCACATCTAATATCCACCTTAGTAAAATCGTCCCATTGTATCATTGTTCATTTTTTGGGAATGCATGAATTCTAGTTAATCCAATAAATCAGCTAAGTCGTTTAAATCCTTTTGTTTGTATTGCAATGTGGGACTTTGAAAACATTTTGAAAATTCAATCAATAGCTTTTTTATAATTCTAATATTGGATAATTTTTTATAATACCTATTTTGCGGTTCTATATTTGACCTTAAAAAATATTGGTCCAAATCTTTTTGTGAAAAAGCATGACCAGTGGTTCCTTCCACATAGAATTGTATATATTCTTGCGGATTAGGATAAACCTCAGTATCATCCCAGTCGGATGAGTAAAATGCAATGATACATTGTTTAGGTATGTTGATGAATTCAGCATCAATTTCTAATTGCGCACAAAGCTCAGCATACAAAATGGTGTTTGCAAACGCGTTTCCTTTTTTTGCTTGCAAAGGGCCAGACATTAAAAATTCATCCGGCTTGTCATAATTAATTTCAACCCCTTTAATTTGATAATAATTATACAAAATATTTTTGATCACATTGGCTTGCTCGAGTGGCGTCAAATAATTATTTAACTCCAGCCATATGTTTCTTCTAATTTTTTCTAATTGATGCCTTAAAGTATCTGTAGCTAATTCGGGATATTGAAATTTAGTGACAAGCAAAGCGCCTTCTAATAATGAAGGTGCAGGTTTTGATTTCCACTGCGTAAATGCTTCTTTTAAATCATGTAGGCGCAATTTGTAAATCATCTTCTCAATACGCTCTAAAGTAGTTTCATCCAATGTGTTTTCCCAAAGATTTTCTAAATCAGGAATGATCGGTGATCCATAGTCTAATAATCTGTCTGAAATTGTATTAAACACTTCCTCATCAGGGTCGTCAATCAGTTGGAATAAGGCAGTAATTTCGGATGCGTTTGGCATATTTTGCAAATACTTAGTTTTTCAATATTCAAATTGACGTAAAATATGGGGAATTGTTCATTTAAGTTATCCCAATGGTGTGGATATATTTAACAATAATTTACATAATAAATAGAATTATTATTCGTTCGTGTAAATATTCTCTAATTACGGGGTATCTTATTAGTAATTGCCCTTTCTTTGCATATATACTAATTTATATGTCAAACGAAACAATTGCAACCCCAAAATTTCCTGTAATGGCAAAGTCATTACATGCCGAATTAAAGCGTCGCGTTAATTTATATTTGGAAGAGCATGCGGTGATTGGTACTGGAAATTATAAGTTGTTTTCAAAGGCAATTATTTTAATGAGTTTATTTGTCATTACTTACATTCATTTGGTGTTTTTCACGCCACCTACATTTTATGCAATATTGGAGTGTATTCTTTTTGGCGGGCTCATTGCAGCCATTGGATTTAATGTGATGCATGATGGGAGCCATGGTAGTTTTAGTAAGTACAACTGGCTTAATAAATTAGCATCCTCTTCTATTAGTGTATTGGGAGCGAGTCGGTTTATGTGGGCGTCAAAACATGTGACTATACACCATACTTTTACAAATATTGATGGGGTAGATGATGATATTGAAGTGGGGGCACTCATGCGAATGGCGCCAACACAGAAGCATTATATTTTACATCGTTTTCAACATATTTATTTTTGGGTTTTATATATGTTATTGTATATTTTTTGGATTTTCTACACCGATTATAAAAAATATTTTTCTAGAAAAATTGGATCTGTGCCATTGAAGAAAATGACCATTGGAGATCATCTGGAATTTTGGATTGTTAAACTTTACCATGCTGCTGTATTTATTATTATACCAGTATATATGTTGGGCTGGGTGAGTTGGGTAGTCGGATTTTTTGTTACTGGATGTTTTGCTGGATTTATATTAAGTATTGTATTTCAATTGGCACACACGGTTACAGAAACTGAATTTCCAGTTGCTTTGCAACCTGAAAATATAATGCCAGATGAATTTGCAGCGCATCAAATTATGACGACGGCTAATTTTGCAACAAAAAATAAAATTGTAAGCTGGTTGGTGGGTGGTTTAAATTTTCAAATTGAACATCATTTGTTTCCGAAAATATCACATGTTCATTATCCTGCAATTTCAAAAATTGTTAAAAAAACATGTGCTGATTTTAAATTAAAATACAATGAATATCCTACGGTGTTGAGTGCTATTCAAGCGCATGTATTACATCTTAAATCATTAAGCAAGCCTAACTTCGCTTAAACTTATATTACGCTCTATAGTGTAACAAAAAGGACGCCGATACAACGGCGTCCTTTTTGTTTTATGGTAGTTTGAAACCTAATTATATAATTCAGTGCGAAGTACAATGGATCATCCATCCAATGTGTTAAGATGCTTTCTTTCTTCTGGCCACTTTGCGCGGTGGATTCGCTTTTAATTCAGCGATAATGGCATTTACCTCTTCAATGGTCAATGTTT
This sequence comes from Sediminibacterium sp., assembly GCA_044341385.1. Lineage (GTDB taxonomy): Bacteria > Bacteroidota > Bacteroidia > Chitinophagales > Chitinophagaceae > Sediminibacterium. The sequence continues at coordinate 5,428 of JBIIRW010000081.1, forward strand.
CCACTTTTTCTTGTTGTTCCTTATTTAACTTATAATTTCTTAATCCTTGTTTGATATAAGGGCCGTATGGTCCGCGTAATAATTGTATTTTTTCTTTTTCAAAAACTTTAATAGTGCGCTCATCTTTGGCTTTGCGCTTTTCCGCAATCATAGGGGTTAATTCCTCCAGGGTAACGGTATAGGGGTCCATTTCCTTGTTCAGGGAATAAAACTTCTTGGCATGGGCCGCGTAAGGGCCAAATCGGCCAATATTAACCGATACATCCTCCTCCTCAAATTGACCCAATGTCCGAGGTAGTTTAAATAATTCTAATGCCTCCTCAAAACTGATGGTTTCAATACTTTGAGATGCCTTTAATTTGGCAAATCTTGGCTTTTCTTCTTCGTCCTGATGACCTATTTGAACCATTGGGCCATAACGTCCCATTCTAGTGATCAATTTTTTGCCACTCACTGGGTCAAATCCTAATTCTCTTTCCCCTTTGGCTCTTTCCGCGTTTTCTAAGGTATGTTCAATAGTAGTGTGGAAGGGTTCATAAAAAGAAGCAAGCATATCACTCCATAAAAGTTTGCCTGCAGCAATTTCATCAAATTCACCTTCAATTTTAGCGGTGAAATTAAAATCCATCACTTTTGAAAAGTGTAGTTTTAAAAAATCAGTAACCACCAAACCTAAATCAGTAGGGGATAATTTGTTTTTTTCAGCACCTGTAATTTCTGAGGAAGTCACGGTGGTTATTTCATCCTTATTATTTAAAGATAGAATTTGAAAGTTTCTTTTGATACCTTCTTTCTCTCTCTTTTCTACGTAGTTACGCTTCATGATGGTTGAAATAGTAGGCGCGTAAGTAGATGGACGACCAATACCTAATTCTTCTAATTTTTTTACCAATGAAGCTTCTGTATATCTCGCACTAGGTCTGCTGAAACGCTCTAGCCCTGTCATTTCAATAAAGTCAAGTACTTGACCTACCGCTAATGGCGGCAGTAAACTTTCTTCGCCTTCCCCTGCAGTTGCCTCTTCGTCCTCGTCATCATTACTCTCTAAATATACTTTTAAGAAACCATCAAACTTCATTACTTCACCAGAAGCAGATAGTGTTTCTTTATTTGTAGACACTTCAATTTTTGCCACTGTTTTTTCGAATTGCGCGTCACTCATTTGTGAAGCAATGGTGCGCTTCCAAATCAATTCATATAATCTATTTAAGTCAGCGTCGTCAACTTTACTTTCATTCATGTAGGAAGGTCGAATTGCTTCGTGCGCTTCCTGTGCATTTTCGTTTTTATTTTTAAACTTACGCGGTTGGTAATATTTTGCACCAAAGCTTGAATTAATTTCTGCTTTAATTGCTTCTACTGCAGTTTCACTCAAGCTGATACTATCAGTTCTCATGTAAGTGATTTTACCACTCTCATATAATTTTTGAGCAAGTAACATTGTTTTACTTACACTATATCCCAATTTTCTGGATGCTTCTTGTTGTAATGTTGAAGTAGTGAAAGGCGCTGATGGCGTACGTTTTCCGTCTTTAACACTGATGTCTTTTACGGTATATTTTGCACCCTTGCATTCATTTAAAAACTTTTCAGCAGCCGATCCTGTTGCTAATTTTTGTGGTCCTTCTGCTTTGAATTTTACTTTTTTCTTATTGATATCAGGCGCAGTAAATAGGGCAGATATTTTAAAAACGCTTTCTGGTAAAAATTGATTGATTTCTCTTTCACGCTCGGCAATTAATCTTACTGCGACACTTTGCACACGACCCGCGCTTAAACTTTTTTGCATCCCTATCTTACGCCAAAGTACTGGGCTTAATTCAAAACCAACAATTCTATCTAATATTCGGCGTGCTTGTTGCGCATCCACTAAATCCATATTGATGAACCTTGGATTATCAACTGCTTTTTTAATTGCTGGTGCAGTAATCTCGTGAAATACGATACGCTTTGTTTTTTTAGGATCTAAACCAAGTACTTCTGCCAAATGCCAACTGATACTTTCTCCTTCACGGTCCTCATCCGATGCTAGCCAAACTTCCTTGGCTTTCTTTGCCATGGATTTTAAATCTTTGACTACTTTTTCCTTGTCCGATGGTACTGCGTATC